>CAZTNL010000127.1:0-7529 GCA_964614885.1 uncultured Calditrichaceae bacterium
TCGGACGAACCCAGCGCTGAAAAAGCCGCCGCAAAATATTTGAGAGAAAGCGGCGCCAGCGTCCTGTCATCCAGCCGTAAGGAGACGAACGGCTATCTCACCGAGGTACGGGAGAGCCGGCTCTCTGGCCGGGCCGAACGCCGAGAGCGCTTCCGCGTGCTTTCTTATTTCATCGAAAAAGACGGCCGGGTTTTTGTCTTCCAGTGCATCAGCCCGGAAGCACGCTATGATGGTTATGTGGCCGATTTCAGGCTCACGATGGACCATTTCGATCGCATTCGCGATGCCGCTCTTGCCGGTATCACCCCGCTCAGGTTAAAAGTAGTCGCCGTGGCCAAAAGCGGCACGCTGCGCGATTTTCTGCAAGATTATCCCAACGACGAACAGAACAACGAGGAGCTGGCGATTCTGAACGGCCGCTACCTCGGCGACAGGCTCGAACCCGGGACCCGAATCAAGGTGCTCGTTCGCCGGCGGAAGGCATTGACCGATATAAGTACCGGAACCCGGTGACCGGGAAGGCTCTTGAGGCGGCGACACTGCGATTAGCCACTCCGGGAGCAGAACGGCGTTACGTGCCGGAGACGATGCGCGCCATGCGGGGTGCCGTGGCGGGTTTTTGACAAGGGAGACGCTGGGGGTAAACAGAGGCCGGCCACTTGCGGCAACCGCGGTGCGGCTCCCACATGTGGCCGGTTTGGCGCGTGATCAGATGAGTCTGATTTTCTTCGCGATGCGTTTCAGGCCGCGGCCGAACCGCTTGGAGACGATTTGCACGTGACGGTCCCGGCCCTCGCCGGCGCTGGTCGTCTCAACGCCCGACATGTCCTTCAAACAGTTGTGCACGATAAACCGTTCGTAACTGCCCATAGCGGGGAGCTCGACTGTGCCGCCGGAAGAAAGCGACTCCTCGGCCTTCTCGCGGGCAAAGCGCTCGATGTTGGCAACGGGATAAACGCTGAGCGTGTACTGCTCGTCGTTGCGGTAGGTTCGCGTTTCAAAATCCTTATTGTGGTCGAAATGCCGGTGAATCAGCTTTCTCTCGAAAGAGTTAAGGCCGCTGATCGATTCCGGAGAGATGGCGTCCTGCAGCTTGGCCTCGATCTCCTCGATCATTCCGCGGATATTTTGGTCGTCCTGCATGGGTTCGCGCGGGCCACCCCTTCTTCTGAAGTTGGGTCTTCTTCTCTCTTCGCTCATAGTTCGTCTCTCTGATTTATGATAGAACAGTTAGCAAATTAGCTGGAATCTGGTTGAAGTCGCCATTGCTCATAAAAAGCACGACGTCGCCGGGCGCAAGAGCTTCCTTCAAAAACTTCACCATCCCGGCATCCGCGGCCAAAACATCGGTGGCGATCTTCCTCGCCCTGAGCCCCTCGACCACCCGGTCGAGCGAGAGGCGCTCCAGCTCCGGCACCTTATCCTGACGGTAAAGCGGGGTCAGCAGCACGCGGTCTGCCAGCGCCAGCGCCTCGACGTAGCGCTGCTCGAATATCCGGCGTTTGCTCGTAGCCGTGCGCGGCTCAAACACCGCCCACAGCCGCTGTTGCGGAAAACGGCTCCTCAGGCCGGAAAGCGTTGCCGCGACCTCGGTCGGGTGGTGGGCAAAATCATCGAAAATCCTGATGCCGCCGGCCTCTCCCTTGAACTGCAGTCGCCGGCGCACATTCCTGAAGCCGGCCAGCCCCTTTCGGATTTCAGCGGCCGCAAGACCGAGAAGCGTTCCGGAGACGATCACCGCCAGACTGTTCCTGACCATGTGCTCGCCGAAAAGAGGAACGGTAAAACGTCCGATGTGGGTGGCGTTGTGAAAGACCTCGAACGCGGTGCCGTCGGGGCCGGGTTGCAGCTCCGCGGCGCGCCATTCGGCCTCTTCAGTCAGACCGAAGGTGCTTACGCGGGAAAACGCTGTTTCGCTCACCTTGCGCACCAGCGGATCGTCCCAGCACGCGACAAGGTTGCCGCCTGCGGGCAGGACGCGAAGCAGCCGCGAAAAGGCCGTTTCGATCTCATCGATGCTGGAAAAGATGTCCGCGTGGTCGAATTCGATA
The DNA here is from genome assembly GCA_964614885.1 of uncultured Calditrichaceae bacterium. Classification (GTDB taxonomy): domain Bacteria; phylum Zhuqueibacterota; class Zhuqueibacteria; order Oceanimicrobiales; family Oceanimicrobiaceae; genus JAJDAG01. The sequence goes on from CAZTNL010000127.1 coordinate 2,052, forward strand.
TTGTTGAGAATGACCAAATCGGGCATGTAGTGCAGAAACTTGGAGCGCTTGTCGAAAAAGGCGGTGTCGTACTCGTCGCCTTCTGAGACAAAGAAATCGCCGGCGCCGAGCTTGAAGCCGGTGCCAAAATTTTCGGGAATGCCGCCGATGAAGAACCCCGGATCCCGGCCGGCGCTTTCCAGAACCCACGCAAGCAGGGAACTCGTCGTGGTCTTGCCGTGCGTTCCGGCCACGACACACGAAATCTGGCCGCGAATGAAAAACTCGCGCAGCGCCTCGGGCAGCGACATGTACAGCAGCTTTCTGTCCAGAACCGCCTCGACTTCAGGGTTGCCGCGCGACATGGCGTTGCCGATGATCACCAGGTCGGGCGCCGGTTCCAGATGCGCAGCGTCATAACCGAGTTTGACTTCGATCCCGATTTCCTCCAGGAAGGTGCTCATCGGAGGGTAGACATTGGCGTCGGAGCCAGAAACGTGAAACCCGCGGGCCTTGAGCATGCCGGCCAGCGCGGTCATCCCGGTGCCGCAGATAGCCACGAGATAAATCGATTTGATGGAGTCGGTATTGAATAATCGCGTCGGTGTTGTCATAGATGTCTTGTCTTTGCAGGAACCACTCGCCGCGCAGGCGCGCAGACCTCGATTGTTATACTATCTTTTTGTCTCCGGGTTCGCCCCCACCCCTTGGCCGTTGTGGTCGATCCGGCTGAAATCAAGCCTAACCGTGCCGGCGGAATCTGCGGCCTGCGAAGCATGCCCCTGCCCTCCGGGGACTTTGCTCAACTTCAACTCGAAGCCTTTTTGCGCATTCCAGACCAGGCTCTGCTGCGCGCCCACCCAGCCGGTCACCTTCTTGCGGCCGTCGATATCGACCTCTACGGCAAGGTCGGTCAGCGCTTTGACTCTCAGCTGCAACAGCGGCGCAACGGCGGAGCTGTCCGACAACGAAACTTCGCGCAGCGATACATCGGCGAAATCGGCCACTTTGTGAACAGGCTCAAACCGGGGACGGTCGGCACTGCTTGCGAATGAGACAGCGTGCAGCTGCACCCAGGCGAAAACGATCAGGATCAGAAGTAAGCAAAAGCCAAGGCCGAGCCCCCATTCCAGAAACGGGCGTTCACCGGGCGGAGCTGCCGGGCGCCGCGCACGGCGTGACATTTTCTTTGCCGGCGGGGGGACAACAGCCGCTTCGCTGGCGCGGTCGCGCTCAAACGCCTCTTCCAGGTCGGGTGCGGCCGGCGTTTCGGGCCTGGCCTCCGGCTTGACCGGAGCTTTCTTCTCCGCCCGAGCGGCTACTTTGGACTTAGCTTTCGGCTTCGGCTGAGCCTCTTCTTCGACCTGCTCCGGCTCCGGACTGCGGCCACTGTAGGCATCGAGCAGCGCCTTGCTGTCCAACCCGAGGCATGAGGCGTACGTCTTCAGGAAAGATTTGACGTAAGTCGCCGGCAGAAATGTAAAATTATTCTCTTCAAGGTAGGCGATATGTTGAACGCTGATACGGGTCTCGTCGTGAATATCTTCGAACGACTTGTTCAGCTCATGTCGTTTTTCCCTGAGTGTTTTTCCGACGTCTAACATACCAGGCATCCTTTACCTGTGCTGGTGCTCGTCAAGCACCTGTTGCGAAAAATTCGGTCCGTCTTTGCGTCCGGCTCAAAGATTGGCCATGAAAGAACGCAATGCCACATAAACTCTGGAAATGGGAAATCCCATAACGTTGTAGTAGCAGCCGTGAATTGCAGTTACAAACAACGCGCTTTCATCCTGAATTCCATACGCTCCGGCCTTATCCAGCGGGTTGCCGGTGGCAACGTACTGTTCAATTTCTGCATCGCTGACCGGTCGAAACGTAACCTCTGTTTTCTCATACGCACTCAGCACGCGGCCGGAGGGCCTGTCGACGAATGCGAACCCCGTAAAAACGGTATGGCTTTTCCCGCTGAGGCGCCGCAGCATGTCACAGGCATCTGCGGCATCCGCCGGCTTGCCGAGGATTTCGTCTTGCAGAACAACGATGGTGTCCGCCCCGATGACCAGCCCGTCATCTATATTCTCGGCAACCGCATCCGCTTTCTTCTGTGAAACTTCCAACACATGCACTTCCGGAATCGTATAGGTTTCGTCACCTTCCTGGAAGGGGCTGTGCTGTACTTCGAAATCGAAGCCAACAAGTTTCATCAAGTTGGCCCGGCGCGGTGAGGCCGAGGCAAGAATCAATCTTTTCCCGTCCAATCCAACAAGAGCGTTCAGATTCATCCAGCCTTGCTTTCTAGCATCAGGGTCACCGGTCCGTCGTTATGAATTTCGACCTGCATCATGGCGCCAAATTCGCCACTCTCTACTTTCAAATCTAACTGCCGCAGCCGTTGCATGAACAGTTCGTAAAGCGGCTGAGAAATCTCCGGCGGAGCCGCATTGACGAAACTTGGACGCCTGCCTTTGCGCGTATCACCGTACAACGTAAACTGCGACACGACCAGCACTTCTCCTCGGACATCCAGGCAGGAGTGGTTGAATTTGCCCGCCTCGTCCGGGAAAATACGCAGGTTCGCACATTTGTCGGCTAAGAATACGGCATCCTCTTCTGTGTCCTCTGTCCTGATACCCAACAGGATTACCAGCCCCCGCTGAATCCGCCCGGTTAAGCGGTTGCCAATGCGAACGGCCCCTCCGGAAACGCGTTGTACCAACGCTCTCATAGCGAAAATGAGCATGAGAGACTGCCAACCCAGATCGCCAGAAGCCCGACAAGCATATCAGCCTTGAGAATCATGGAAATCCGGCGGAGCATGTCCGGAACAGGATCTCTCCAGACAAAAAAAAGACAGCCGATGAGGACGAAGTCGACACCTGGAACCACAACCGCCAGGTATGCCTTCGAGTAAACGCCACGTATGTACGGAAGAATCGTCAAAACAATTAGAATACCGAGGACCACGGTTGCCAGCAGCAAGGCTCTTCTCTTGCCATGCACGACTGGAAGCGTGCGTGCGTTGTTTGCCCGGTCGGCTTCAAAATCCTCTACGTCTTTTAGAATTTCCCGGCCCAAGTGGAATAAGAATGCAAATACTCCGGGAATAACGGCGCCGGACCAACCGCCTGCCGCCAGCCCCCCATAGACAAAAGCAAGAGCTGAGAACGCGCTCACGGCCACGTTTCCCCACAACACGCACCGCTTGAGCCTGAAGGCGTAAAAATACAGGCCGGCCGAAACACCGAACGCCACCCCAAACGACATCCAAGTGATAAATATACTAAGAAAAAGGCCCAATGTAAACAGAATTATTGCAAACCGAATAGCCTCCGTAAGGCTTACCTGCCCGGCCGGGAGCGGCCTGTGCGGTTTGTTGATCGCATCGATCTCCACGTCATAGTAGTCGTTAACCACGTTGCCGCCGGCCATGATCAGGGCGCCGGAAACGCAGGCGAACGTGACTGCGGCAAGATTTTCCACCGACCCGGACAGGGCAGCGCCCAGCAAAACAGAGAGGGCCGCGAGCAGGGCATTCAACGGCCTGGTCAGCGACACGTACGCCCGCACGTTAAAACTCATTGGTAAGTCCGATATGTATCTTGCCGTTGGAAAACTTGTCGTCCTGGCCGAGGCCGTAGGCCACCCCGACCATTCCGAGGCGGGTGTCCACGCGCATGCCGAAGCCGAAGCCGAATTTCAGCTTTTCGCTCGAGACGATGTTGCCGTCCACGCTCAGGTCACGCTGCGAAAAATAGCCCGTGTCGAGAAACAAAAACATTCGCGAACGCGGTCCCAGCAAATAGCGGTACTCGATATTGGTCCAGGCGATGCGGTCGCCGCGAAATTCCTGCTCCCGGTAGCCGCGCAGACTCATCGTGCCGCCGAACCGGTACTGATTGGGAATCGGCACCACCGGCGCGTCACTCTTGACCTGACGGCCGTGAAAGGCAAACGACAGAACCTGCCAGCGAAAGAGGGGGAAATAGCTCTCGAGATCTACCGAAAGGCGCCTCTGATTGGCGGCGGCGAAAGCGGCCGCCGCGGAAGTGTCGCCGGCGGTGGCGACGCTGCTGTTGTTTGCCAGTTCAAAAGATGTTTTGTAAAGAATCCCGTGCGTCGGATTGAGCGGATTGTCAATTCTGCCGACCGAGATTCCCACGTTGAGATTCACACCGGAGCTCGGTTGGATGCCGAACCGGATCGCGCCAATGGAGTCCGGAGAAATATCGGTGCGGCTGATTCCCGCCGTCAGGTTCAGACTCTCACTGATCCGGTAGCCAAGACCGAGGGCGACCTCCCTGTCGATGTAACTGGTATCCTGAATTAACTGTTCGAAGTGAAAACTCGCCTGCAACGGCCACCCGCCAACCCACGGCTCCAGATAGCTGAAGCGAAGCTCCTGCGTCTCTTGTGTCTGCCGTTCCCAGCGAACCGCGAGCTGCCGGCCGGTGCCAAAGAGATTGCCGAAGCTAAAATCGAGCAGGCCGGAAACAAACCCGCTGCTGTTCGCCGTCGCCGGGTTGTAGCCGACGATGCCATCGAAGCGATTTTGGTTGCCCTCGGCCACTTCCAGCACCAGCCGGTTGCGCCCGCCAGGCAGCTGTTCCAGTCGCGCCGGATTGACCCACTTGAAAAAGCCGAGGTTCATCAGCCGGCTTTGAATTTGCGCCACACGCTGTTGCCGGTAAATTTCACCGCTGCGCAGCGGCAACTCGCGCAGGATGGTGGCTGTTTTGGTGTGCTCGTTGCCCAGAATCACGATATCATCGATGTTTACGCTGTCGCCCGGTTGAACCCGCAGGGAAAGCAGCAGCCCCGAGTCGTGCTCCTGTGTCGCTTGCCGCCAGTCCACCGTTCCGACCTCGACCCGGCAGTATGGGTGGCCGCGATCTTCGAAATAGTCGATTATCGTCTCGATGTCCCGTTCGAGTTGCTGCGGGCGGAACGTCCGGCCCACCCGCAGTCTCAGCAGGCGCAAGACCTCGTTCTGATGTGCGCCGATCCCCTCGATCCGATATTCGGCGAGACGGGCCTGCTCCCCCTCGTGCAGAAAAACCACTATCGACACGGCTGACGAATCGCTGCTGTAGGCGGTGACCAGGGAGTCCACGCGGGCGAAATAGTAGCCCCGGTCCTGCAGCTTGCGCAGAAGATCGAAGCTGCGCTGTTCCAGCCGCTCGAACGAAAACACCTCGCCAGATTTCAGCGCCAGCAAGTTCTTGATCTCCGACCGCGAGACCTGCGCCGCGCCGTTAATCTCCACGCTGGTGATTTTCGCCTCTTTGGCGCCGGCAGCGGCACTACCGGCGTGCAGCCCCACCAGCAGCGCCAATAACGCGACTCTTTTAAACGATGTCGTCAACAGACTATTCCTGCCACCAATTGGTCATTATGGGCACAATGAGTAAGAGGTAAAATTTCACCCGTGGCGAAACTTTTTCCCGCTTCCACGCGCCGGGAATGTGTCATTCCATAATTCAAGTGCATCTTCAGGTTCCT
>CAZTNL010000128.1:0-7521 GCA_964614885.1 uncultured Calditrichaceae bacterium
TCAAAAAAAGCATTGACTACCTGAGCGCCGACGACGAGGATGAGTATGTCATCGCGCAGGCCAATGCGCCGCTGGACGCGAAGGGACGTTTTGAGCGCGAACGCATCAAAGCGCGCTTTCGCGGCGATTTCCCCGTGGTTCCTCCTGCTGAAGTGCACTATATGGACGTGTCGCCGAATCAACTCGTGTCGGCCGCGGCTGCGCTCATTCCATTTCTGGAACACGACGATGCGAACCGGGCGCTTATGGGGTCGAACATGCAGCGGCAGGCAGTGCCATTGCTGCGCACGGACTCTCCTCTGGTTGGCACCGGTATGGAAGCGAAAGTGGCTCGCGACTCGCGAGCGATGATCATTTCCAATATTGACGGCGTTGTCGAGAAAGTGAGCGCGCGGCGGATCGTCGTGCGCAAAGCTCCGGATTCGGCGGCAAGCGCCCGCGATATGAACAAGCTGATGGACTATGAAGACGCCGCGCAGGTCAGCTACCGTCTGACCAAGTTTGCCAGGACGAATCAGAACACCTGCGTCAATCAGCGCCCGATTGTCAGGGAGGGGCAGCGCGTCAAGAAGGGCGATGTGCTCGCCGACGGCTGCGCCACCGACAAGGGGGAGCTTGCTCTGGGCCGAAATGTTCTGGTTGCCTACATGCCCTGGCGTGGCTACAATTTTGAGGATGCCATTATTCTCTCCGAACGCGTTGTTCAGGAGGATATCTACACCTCGATCCACATCGAAGAGTTTGAGCACCAGGTGCGCGACACCAAGCGTGGCGAAGAGGAGCTGACTCGGGAGATTCCCAACGTCAGCGAGGAAACTACCAAGGACCTCGATGAGAACGGAATTATTCGCGTCGGGGCCGAGGTGAATGCCGGCGATATTCTGGTAGGTAAAGTAACTCCAAAGGGCGAAACCGACCCGACACCGGAAGAGAAGCTGCTGAAGGCGATTTTCGGTGAAAAGGCCGGGGATGTGAAAGACGCCTCTCTGAAGGCGCCAACCGGCATGAAGGGTATCGTTATCAGCACCAAGCTCTTTACGCGCAAGAAAAAAGATCCCAAGACCAAGAAGCAAGACAAGAAGAAGATCGAGGAGATCGAGGTCTGGTACCACTCTGAGCTGGAGCGGGTTCGCAAGCTCAGAGACAGCAAGTTGAAGGCGGTACTGGCCGGCTTGAAGTGCAGCACTGTCCGCGACAAGAATACGGGCAAGGTTATCTTCAAGGCGAACACCGTCCTCAACGAAGAGAAACTGGAGACCATCGATTTTGACGCTCTCGACTACAGCGAAGGACTCACGTCGGACTCGGAGATCAACGAGAAGGTAGCTATTATCTGGTCGGGCTACCAGTTGAAGCTGAGTGAGGCCGAAGAGGAGTTCGAAAATCGCAAGTTCAAGGTGGAAGTCGGCGACGAGCTGCCGCCCGGCATCGTTCAGCTCGCCAAGGTTTACGTGGCGAAGAAACGCAAGCTGATGGTCGGTGACAAGATGGCTGGCCGCCACGGCAACAAGGGTGTCGTTTCCAAAATTCTGCCGGTCGAAGACATGCCTCATATGGCAGATGGCACCCCGGTCGACATCGTTCTCAATCCATTGGGCGTGCCGTCCCGAATGAATCTCGGGCAGATATTCGAGACAAATCTGGGCTGGGCGGCGAGCAAACTCAACCAAAAGTTTGCGACGCCGGTCTTCGATGGTGCCAGCTACGACGAGATCCTTGAAAAGATGAAGCTGGCCAACTTGCCGGAGTCCGGTAAGACCGAGCTTTACGACGGACGGACCGGCCGTAAAATCGATAACCCCGTGACCGTGGGCTACACCTATATCCTCAAGCTGTCGCATCTGGTGGAAGACAAGATTCATGCCCGGTCGATCGGCCCGTACTCTCTTATTACCCAGCAACCTCTGGGCGGCAAGGCCCAGTTCGGTGGCCAGCGCTTTGGCGAGATGGAGGTGTGGGCACTGGAGGCATATGGCGCTGCGCATACGCTGCAGGAAATTCTGACGGTAAAATCAGACGACGTGCGCGGACGCTCCAAGGTTTACGAAGCGATTGTGAAGGGGGACAACCTTCCCGAACCCGGGTTGCCGGAATCTTTCAACGTGTTGATTCGGGAGCTGCAAGGGCTCGGGCTCGATATCGAGTTGCTGGATACCAGCAACGGCGCACATGAACCGCGCTGACAATTTAGAAAAAACAGTCACCAATCTCTAACCCTGGAGGTGGGACTTTGGCGTATTTTAGCAGACACGAAGCAGCTCCGCAGAAGTCATTTGATGCAATTTCCATCAGCCTGGCTTCATCGGACAAAATTCTTGAGCGGTCATTCGGCGAGGTTACCAAGCCGGAAACCATAAACTATCGCTCCTTCAAGCCGGAGAAAGACGGTCTTTTCTGTGAAAAGATCTTCGGACCCGTTCGCGACTGGGAGTGCCATTGCGGTAAGTACAAGCGCATACGATACAAAGGTATTATCTGCGACCGCTGCGGCGTTGAAGTGACCACCAAGAGTGTTCGGCGCGAACGCATGGGACATATTTCTCTTGCGGTGCCCGTGGTACATATCTGGTTTTGGAAGTCGCTGCCGTCTAAAATCGGCTATATCCTTGGCATGAGCGCAAAGCAGTTGGAGAGAGTTATCTACTATGAGTCCTACGTTGTGGTTGAGCCGGGAAATAGTGGACTTCAGCCCAAAGAGCTCATCACGGAAGAAGAATACTTCGCGATAACCTCAGGCGAGGCGGAGACTTCAAACGGTGAGGACGTCGACGAGGACGCTGCTGAGTTCCACGCAATGATCGGTGGTGAGGCCATCATCGAACTGTTGAAGCGGACGGATATTCAGGCCGTATCGGTAGAGCTCCGTCGCCTGGTTAAGGAAGAAAAGTCGCGCCAGCGCAAGGGGGATGCCCTTAAGCGTTTGCGGGTGGTCGAGTCGTTCAAGAAGAGTACAAACCGTCCTGAGTGGATGGTACTGTCTGTGATTCCGGTTATTCCGCCGGAGTTGCGGCCTCTGGTGCCTTTGGAGGGCGGCCGCTTCGCCACCAGCGATCTCAACGACCTCTACCGCCGCGTGATCATCCGAAACAACCGGCTGAAGAAGCTGATGGAGATCAAAGCTCCGGAAGTGATTCTGAGAAATGAAAAACGTATGCTGCAGGAAGCGGTCGACGCCCTGTTCGATAATGGCAGGAAGTCCGCTGCTGTGCGCGGCGATGGCAATCGCCCGTTGAAATCGCTTTCCGATATGTTGCGTGGCAAGCAGGGGCGTTTCCGCCAGAACCTGTTGGGCAAGCGAATCGATTATTCCGGCCGCTCGGTGATTGTTGCCGGCCCGGAGCTGAAGTTGCACCAGTGCGGCCTGCCAAAGGACATGGCGCTGGAGCTCTTTAAGCCGTTCGTGATCCGCAAACTGGTCGAGCGTGGTTTGGTGAAAACCGTGAAAAGTGCAAAGAAGCTTGTTGACCGGCGCGGGAGCGAGGTTTGGGACATCCTGGAGGAAATCATCGACGGGCATCCGGTCATGCTAAACCGTGCGCCGACGCTTCACCGGCTCGGGGTTCAGGCGTTTCAGCCGATCCTGATCGAAGGCAAGGCCATTCAGGTACACCCGCTTGTCTGCGCAGCCTTCAACGCGGATTTCGATGGCGACCAGATGGCCGTGCACGTGCCATTGTCGCACTATGCTCAACTAGAGACACGCATGCTCATGCTGTCGAGCCACAATATCCTGTCACCGGCCAGTGGGCGTCCTCTGGCGATCCCCAGCCAGGATATCGTGCTGGGAATCTATTATATGACGAAGGCCAGATCGGCTGAACCAGGCGAGGGGATGACTTTTTCAAACGTGCGCGAAGTCTTGATCGCGTATGACGACAACAAGATCGGACTGCACGCCAAGATCAATGTGCGCATCAATGGTGAGCTGGTTCCGACTACCACGGGGCGCGTCATGTTCAATACGATAGTTCCTGAGCGAATTGGTTTTGTCAACGAGTTGTTGACGAAGCGGCGCCTTGAAGATATCGCAGCCGCAGTCTACAAGGAGTATGGCAACAAGCAGACGGCAATCTTCCTCGATGACATGAAACAGCTCGGCTTTGAAAACGCCATGCAGTCCGGCGTGACCGTCGGTATCGAGGACGCGCGTATCCCGGAGGAAAAGGCTGAACTGCTGAAGGATGCAGTGAGGCAGGTGACGACCATCCAGAATCAGTACGAAAAAGGTGTGATTACGGATGGCGAAAGATACAACAAGATTATTGATATCTGGACCAGGACCACTACCGAGGTTTCTGAGCGTCTTTTCTTTCACCTGGAAAAGGAGCGCGAGGGATTCAACCCCATCTACATGATGGCTGACTCAGGGGCTCGTGGTTCGAAGGAGCAGATTCGTCAGCTGGCTGGTATGCGCGGTCTGATGGCTAAGCCGCAGAAGAAAATGACCGGACAGATGGGCGAGATTATCGAGAACCCGATCACGGCCAACTTTCGCGAAGGGCTTTCCGTGCTCGAATACTTTATTTCGACGCATGGCGCTCGAAAGGGCTTGGCCGACACGGCTCTGAAAACCGCAGATGCTGGCTATCTGACCCGAAGACTCGTCGATGTAGCTCAGGACATCATTGTCAACGAGAGCGATTGCAAGACCATTATGGGCTTGCGCATCGGCGACCTGAAAGAAGGCGAAGACATCATCGAGCCGCTGGGGGACCGCATTTTGGGCCGTGTAGCAGCCGAGGACATATTTGATCCGGACTCTGACGAGGTCATCGTCAAGGCCAACACCTTGATCGATGAAGAGATTGCCGAACAAATTGCCAAGAGTGGTATCGAAAGAGTAAGCATTCGTTCGGTTCTCACCTGCGAGTCCAAACGCGGGGTCTGTGCGCTGTGCTACGGCCGCAACCTTGCAACCGGCAATCTTGCCAATCACGGCGAGGCCGTCGGCGTCATGGCGGCGCAGTCGATTGGCGAGCCGGGTACGCAGCTGACCCTGAGAACGTTCCATATCGGCGGTACGGCCGCCCGCATCGCGGCGCAGTCGCAGGTTGCAGCAAAGCAGGCCGGGCGCGTGCGATTTGAAAATCTGAAATCTGTCACCCAGGCAGACGGTTCGGTCGTCGCGGTCGGCAGAAACGGCAAGCTCGAAGTGCTCGATGACAACAATCGCGTCCTTGCTCAGTACACCGTTCCCTACGGTGCGCACCTGGCCGTGGCTGAGGGAGATGTCGTTGAGAAGGGCGCCGATGTATTCCACTGGGATCCGTACACAGCGAGCATAATCGCCAACCACGACGGCGTAGTGCAGTATGTCGATCTTATCGAAAAGGTCACCTTTAGCGAGGCGCTTGACGAAACCACGGGCCTGAAGCAGCGGGTCGTCATTGAGACTCGTAATCGCAACCTGAATCCGCAGATGCACATTTTCGATGATGAAGGCAACCGCTTGAGTAGCTATATCGTGCCAAACCGGGCCTATCTGCAGGTCGATGACGGTCAGAAAATTCGCGCCGGCGATGTGCTCGTGAAGATTCCTCGGGAGATTGCGAAGACCCGGGATATCACCGGCGGTCTGCCGCGCGTAGCTGAGTTGTTCGAAGCGCGGAAGCCCAAGGAACCGGCGGTTGTGACTGAGATTGACGGCATTGTGCGCTTTGGAGAAATTCGCCGTGGGACCCGTAAGATTATCGTAACGGCCCAGAATGCGCAGGAAGAGAAGACCTATCTCATTCCGCACGGCAAGCACGTGCTCGTGCACGAGGGCGACTTCGTTGAAGCCGGCGAGAAACTCTGCGAGGGCAGCATCGCGCCGGAGGACATATTGAATATCATGGGACCGAACAAGGTGCAGGAGTACCTGGTCAATGAAATTCAGGAGGTCTACCGCTTGCAGGGCGTTCGCATCAACGATAAGCATATTGAAGTCATCGTGCGGCAGATGTTGCAGAAACTGAAAGTAGAAGATCCGGGCGACACCATGTATCTGGAAGGCGCGCAGGTCGACAAAATTTCATTCATGGAAGAGAATGAAAAGATGAAGACCGTCGTCGTGGTCGTCGACCCCGGTGATTCGAAATATCTCGAAGGAGAGGTCGTAGACAAGGCGGAACTGAAAGCCGAGAACGAGAAACTGAAAGAATCGGGCAAGGCGCCGGCGGTGACACGCCCTGGACAACCCGCCACATTTCAGCCGTTGCTTTTGGGTATCACCAAAGCCTCTTTGACCACGGAAAGCTTTATCTCAGCCGCGTCTTTTCAGGAGACCACCCGCGTTCTCACCGACGCCTCGATCGAAGGCAAGGTGGATCATTTGTTCGGCCTGAAGGAAAACGTGATTATGGGGCATCTGATTCCCGCCGGAACCGGGCTTGCTCGCTATAAGAAATTGCGCGTTATGGCTCCGCCGACGCCTGATGAAGAGAGCGTGGGGAATGTCGATGCTGAGCAGGAATATCAGTCTGCCGTAGGCTAGATTGGGGCGTTTGATTTTCCGTGAACGAGTAAAAATAAGTTGCTTTTTTTGTAATTGTTCTTTATATTGATTTTCTGTAAACTAAAGGGAATAGCGTTGCCAACAATCAATCAACTGGTAAGATCTGGAAGGAAAAGAACCGTCAAGAAGGGCACTGCGCCCGCGTTGACCGGGTCTCCCCAGAGAAGGGGTGTATGCACGAGAGTGTACACCACGACACCCAAGAAGCCGAACTCCGCATTGCGGAAGGTTGCCAGGGTGCGACTGACGAACGGTTTCGAAGTTACCGCCTACATTCCGGGCGAAGGGCATAATTTGCAGGAGCATTCGATCGTGTTGATTCGCGGCGGCAGGGTGAAGGATCTTCCTGGTGTGCGCTATCACATCGTTCGCGGTGTGTATGACACAAGCGGCGTTCAGGATCGCAACCAGAGCCGTTCGAAGTATGGAACCAAAAGAGCATCCTCCTGAGGTTGAGATAGTCTATGTCTAGAAGAAAAGCAGCCGAGAAGCGTACCGTGCTTCCCGATCCGAAGTTCAAGAATGTTTTGGTGGCCAAGTTCATCAATGGGTTGATGGGGCGCGGCAAGAAGAGCGTTGCTGAGAAGATCTTTTACTCAGCGATCGGAATCGTCGAAGAAAAGACCGGTAAAGACGGTCTTGAGGTCTTCGAGAAGGCGATTGAGAATGTTAAGCCGATTTTAGAAGTGAAGTCACGGCGCGTGGGTGGGGCGACCTACCAGGTGCCGATAGAGGTCCGGACGAATCGAAAGCAAGCCCTGGCGCTGCGCTGGCTGATTGGATATGCCAAGGCGCGGCCGGGCAGATCGATGGCCGAAAAGTTGGCTGCGGAGTTGATGGCGGCAGCTAATAAGGAGGGCGGCTCGATTAAGAAGCGTGAAGATACCCATAAGATGGCTGAGGCGAATAAGGCGTTCGCGCATTTTCGCTGGTGAATCTGGTATCATTGGTTTTCATCGCGGTCTAACTCTTATACAATTTTGATTTAAAGGGAAGAAGTGTCATTACTTCCCTTTTTCTTGTGA
>CAZTNL010000129.1:0-7500 GCA_964614885.1 uncultured Calditrichaceae bacterium
GGCCACAACGGCGACGATCGCCATGATGCCCGTCCTTCGACTCTGCTGACTCACTGACACCGGTTTGGCGGGATAGATGTGCTTTACCGTTTGATCGAGGTAATCGGAAATGCCGGCTGGTTCAACCGGGACCGTCATGAGTTCGTTGGAAATTTCGTCTTTTTCTCCGCTGGTACTGATAACCTGAACCAGCCCTGCGGTAATGTTGTCGGAACCGTCCATCAGTTTTGCTCGGTTGACGAGGTTTTCCGCTTTGTCCTGCAGGGAGCTGTGGCCGGCGTTGAGAATGCTGGCGATAAGGTCATCGGACAAGGCGTTGTACAGCCCATCGGTACACACGAGGAAGAGGTCGCGCGGCTCTGTTTCCGTGATCTGCAGGTCGATTCTGACGGTCGGTGAAATGCCGAGGGCACGGGTCAAAACGTTTTTCTTCTTAAAGGAATTGGCTTCCTTTTCGCTGATCTCGTTGTCTTCGATGAGTTCATTCAGCCAGGAGTGGTCCGTGGTTAACGGCGAAAGCACCCCGCCGCGCAGACGGTAGAGACGGCTGTCTCCAACGTGTGCGATGACCGCATGACTCTTGAGAAAAGAGACGGCGACAACCGTGGTGCCCATTCCGGTCATGTGTTTGTTGCGCAGGCAGGTTGCCAGAATTCGGCGGTTGGCAAGCCGGGTGGCTGCGATGAGGCGCATCGCCTGCTCGGGCAGTGCCTGTTGCACATCCTGGCTGGCGCGCACCGCGTCGAAGGGTTTGTTGCGAATCGTCAGCCCCCTCAGCGACTGTGGCGCGAACAGGACATCGCGGAGCGTGCCGCAGCCCATCTTGCTGGCCGCTGCGCCTTTCTCATGCCCGCCCATGCCATCACAGGTGACCATGAACCGTTTGGCCTCGGAAAAATAGAATGCGTCTTCGTTTTCCTTGCGTACATTCCCAACGTTGCTGGCCGCGGCCATGATGACTTTCGGAAAGGTGTTTGCGCTTGTCGGCATGCTGATGTCGGTTTCCTTGTTCAAGAGTTGAGAGTTTGGACCGATTCCTATTTGGTTTCCGGTTGTGCCCGTTTCCTCAGAAGGAATCTGAGCGCGCCACTGCCGAAAAACAGCAGAAGCCCGGCGAGCATTGACACACCGGCTTGGGTCGTTTTCGGCAGTTCAAAGTTGGGCCGGACGGTGTTTTGATTCTGGCCGAACTCCTGTCCCCATACGACGGTCGCCCTGGGAATTTGGCAGTTGGATTTGAACTGGAAAATGATGCCGGAGCGCGTCGCCAGCAATAAATCGAGAAAGCCGTCACTTTCCAGGTCGGCGGCGAGAGGCATGCTGGCTTCCGGAGTGGTGGCTTCCGGCGAGCCCAGCAGATTGTCGCCGCTCTTGCCGTCGAGGACCCAGAGCATGCTCGCTTCGTCCGTATAGATAACGTCTGAGACGCGGTCCTTGTTGATGTCGCCGACAACGAAACTTTGGTAGATGGGGGACGGCTTCTCTGGTGTCCGCTTCCACAGTACTTTTGCATTCTGGTGTGAACCCTTGCCCGAGTACGCGCGAATTTCTCCCTGCGCAGAACCGGTGACGACGTCAAAAAGCCCGTCGCCGTCAAAGTCGCCGAGGGCGAATGGAAATGGATGGTCCGTTTTGAGCGTGAGTTCGGTGGTGAGCACATCGTGCCACAAGCGCCGGCGGGTGCTGCCGTCGATGGCGACAATCCGCCCCTGAACGGTTGTAATGAGAAGATCCGCCTTCTGATCTCCGTTCAGATCAGCGACCCCCACGGGGTAGCGTATTTGGTTGTCCTCATACATCGACCCCAGGGCCTGGTTCATTTCCTCGTTGATGTCAATGGTGCCGAGAATGTTTCGATTTTGTCCGTCGAGAATAAAAACGATGCCACGTTCCGAACCGCAGACGATTTCCGAGTCGCCGTCTTTGTCCAGATCTGCGCTGGCCAATGGGGAGGAAATGGGAATGCCGGTGGTTATCGTGGCCCAGTCCATCGACATGATCTGGTTGTAGCCGACGTGAATGTCTCCGGCAATATCGGCCACGGCAACGTCGTTCAAGCCGTCGCCGTCGAAGTCATCGACGACGGGTGGGCCGGTCAGCTGCTTATCGAAGAACTGGCTGACCCATATTTCGGCGCCGTACTGGCCGTCGATTGCAGCAACGCGACCATCATCGGTGATATAGACCAGGTCGTTGAGCTGGTTTTCGTTAAGGTCGGCAGCGAGCAGCGCGGACTTGTCACTGGCGGGCAGGGTGTCGATGATCCACTTCGGTTGTTTCGACTTCCCATCGATGAGCAGCGGCTTGTTCGTCACGTTGGTGGTAATGATATCGACCACACCGTCACCGTTGAAATCTGCCACAACCGGCACGAGGCGGAAGACCTTGTCCTGCTGTCCGCTTCCGAACGCTGTCGTTTCGACCGATGGGCTCCTGTCGGTCGCCCAGTAAGCAAGATTCAGCTGCAGGGGGGCAGGCCTCTGCGTGAGCATGCGATACTCCTGGAAGCCGGCAAAAGCGAGATAGATGCCGAGCAGGGCCAGCGCCGCCGCCGCCGCCGTCGCAAATCTGGATTGGTACCGCACCCACCAGACGCCCGCTTTCTTAGGCGGTGCAAAGTTGGACTCCCCCTCCTCAACCAGCCGGAAGATGGTGCTTTGCTGGTCGCTGACGATTTCGATTTCATCGTTGACGAAAAGCTCGACCTCGCCGTCCTCCGGGACGACGACCCGGTTGACGTAGGTTCGTGTCTTGCTGCGCTTGTCTGTGACAAAAAAGGAACCGTCCTTGTAAATGACGGTAGCGTGCCGCCTCGAAACGCTCTGGTCCGGTTGGCCTTTCCCGTTTAATTTCAGGACGATATCATTGAGATTCTCGTCTCTGCCGATCTTGGTTTCATGCCGTTGCAGTTGATAACGCTTGCCGGAGTACGGCCCGTAAATGGCCAGCAGGTGGTAGGGGAGGGTCTCGGTCTTCTCTTCGCTTCCCTGCCGCAGCAGAGTGAGCGACTCCCGCCGCAGCTTTGTTTCGAACTCATCGAGTTTCTGCTGCTGGCTTTGCTCTGGCTGTCCGTTGGGTTGTTCTTCCAGGGAAGTGGCGCCGTTGGGCTGGAAGAACGACACATCCACGTTTTCCAATGGATTGTCGAAGACGATGGAGTGCTCACCTATTCCGATGTGGTCACCGTTTCTGAGCTCGGTGGCTTCTTCCAGCCGCTCCCCATTGACGAACGTGCCGAAAGCGCTCTGCAGGTCACGAATCACATAACGCTGTCCCGTTCTCTCGATAACCGCGTGGTTCATGGATACCAGTTGGTCGCTGACGACAAGGTCGTTCCTGTTGTCGGAACCGATGGTGAATTTGTCCTGCTGGCTGTTCAAATCAAATTCATCAACGATTTCGGCTCGTTGTTTTACTATCATCTTGGGCATTTTCGCTTCTCCCGTCGCTAAGACGTTAGTGGTTGAGCAGTTTCAAGTCGGTTCAACGAATGCCGGTCAACCTGAAGGTTAACCGGTTGTCCATGCCAGGACGCAGGCGAATGTTCCTTTGCTGCGCCCGATATCCGTTTTTCGACACGATAACTTCGTATGCCCCCGGTAACAATTTACCCACGACAGTACCGTTCGAATTCGTAATTCCCAGAATTTCAGCCCCTCCCGCGCCGTCAGGGTTGCGGTACGATATTTCTACGGTATTGACGGGCGAGCTCGTGATGGCGTCGATGGTTTCGATAGTGATGTCCGAGTAGAGGGGCTTCATCTTGGCCACCGCCGTCCTGGCGCCGGCCGGGATCTTCAGCTCGAGATTCTCATAACCCGGCTTTTTGAGCAGCGCGGTGTAGGTGTAAGGCAGCAGCTCGACCATGGCCGGTGTGCGAACCCGGTACGGCGTGCGCCGGCTGCCCAATCTCAACTCGACAACGCGGGCCTTGAGGTCCTTATCCGAATCCTCTGAGGCGTCTTTTGCAAAGATGCGGACCCGGCGCGGCAGGTCTTTGCTGATCACCGCCGGGGTTTGTTTGTCCACGTCCACGGCAAAGGAATTCGCCAGGTAGCCCTTTTTGCGCAAGGTAAACCGGTGGTGACCGACTTTCAGCAGCAGTTTGCCATTGACTCCGGTGATGCCTATGGGCTGCTCGCTGCCTTCATAATAGATGTCGGCGCGGGCCGGCCGGGATTTCAAAGTAACGCTCTTATGGAAAAGTCCCTCGACGACGTAGTGTGCCCGCCCCCCTACCGGCTTGCTTATTTTCCACAGACGCTTGTCGGCGACGTATTCCTCGTCGACGACCGAGTCCACGCTGAGGCCACCCAGTTTCGGCAGCCCCGGCAACTCGAGTTCGATCGTTGTCGGCTTTTCTCCGACTTCCCAGTAGATGGTGGCCGGCGTTTGCTGGCGCAAATCTATGCCATCGACTGTGATGTTTGCGCCGCTCGGCTCAGAAACAATATCGAACTGGTTCTTGAATCGCAGGACGTACGGCTGGTCGGCTCGGCGCTGGGCCTCGCCCGAAAGGCGGGCCTCCCCATTGCTCGGCACGCTGATAGATTTCACAATCGACTGGTACTGTGGCAGTGTCAGCATCAGCTTGTGTACTCCTGGAGAAACTTCCTTCAGCGCGAATGGGGTGGTCTGCGGCAGCGGCTTGTCGTCCAGGAAAACGCTGGCCCCGGAGGGTATGGACACCACCTTGATTGCGGGCGGAAAGAGGAAGTCGTAAATAGTCGCTCCCACGGGCGTCATGTGCGCAAACGTGTCGACCACTGCAAACGAAACGGAGCTTAAGATGAGGGCCAATCCGACGGCGATCATACTTTTCCTGTGCGTTCGCGCGGACAACCGGACCACATCGATAATGGTTTTCTGGTCGTCTTCGTTGCCTTCCTCGACAAAGCTGTAGTAGTTGCTCGAGCTGTCGGCCTCGGCTTCCTGGGTTGTAAAGGGCTCCCTGATCGGTTCCGTGGACGCGGTCTCGGTTTCCGTCGATTCTGCGGAGAAGGGGACGCCTTCCCCCGGAGGCTCTGCCTCCACACTGGCATTTGCGGCCGCCGCCGCAGACTCTTCCGCCGCGGTCTCTTCCTTGCCGGCTTCCGTGAAGTCGTTGATTTCAAATCTGGGTGTAGTGTCTGCCGGTCCGACTTCGGGCAGTTCTGTTTGAGTGTCCTGGATGGAGGCCGGCATGTCCTCCTGGTCGGTGGCGCTCTCTGTTTGTTCCTTCAACACCGGCCCCATTTCCACAAGGAAGGTTGCCAGGTCGCTCATGAAATCCGCGGCCGGTGCGCTCAGGATCAGGTAGTGCATCAGGTCGCGATACATGTTGTTGGCAGAGGGGTAGCGGTCGGCAGGGTCGTGCTGCAGCGCTTTGTCCGCGATGCGCTGTAATCGTTCCGCAATTCGGTCATTGCGCAGACGCGACAGATCGTAGTCGCCGCGCAGCGTCTTTTCGACGATCTCCTGCATATTCGGCGACGAAACCAGGCGTTCGCCGGTCAGCATCTCAAACAGGATGACGCCGAGCGCAAAAATGTCCGTGCGGCAATCAACCTGGCCATCCTCTTTGATTTGCTCAGGCGCCAGGTAGCGTACATTGCCCTGGATCTGGACCTGACCGCGCGTCTCCGATTGCTGACGCCTGAAGTCGGCCATGCCGAAATCGATGATCTTGATTTCGCCTCCCCGCGTGACCATAATATTGACCGGTGAGATGTCCTGGTGGACGAGATTCATCGGGTTGCCGCTGTCGGGATGGCGGCGGTTATGCGCGTAGTGCAGGCCGTTGCATACTTCGGCGATAAGATAGGCGGCGAGCTGCTGTGGCAGCGGCTTGTCGGTCTTACGGCATGCTTTCAGGAGTGTCAGCAGGTCATAGCCGTCGATAAGCTCCATGACGATGTAGATGTTGGCGCCCTCGCGCTTGATGTCGAGCACCTGAACAATGTTCTGATGGTTTAGCTGGGCCACGTTCACGGCTTCGCGCTGGAACATGTCGATGTACCTTGCTTCTCCCAGCAGTCCCGGGTCGACCGCCTTGATCGCGACCGGTTTGCCGAAAGTTAGATCGATGCCTTCGGAGATCACGCCAAAACCGCCGCGTTTGATTTCTCTTTCGATGCGATACTTGCCGCCGATTACAGTTGCTTCATTCATTGCGACTCTCATCTTGTTGGTCATTTATGAATAAACGTAAAGCTGTCGCTCAAGTGCTGAGCAGTCGATGCCTGTGAAATGCATCGTTGCTGAATGGCGAAACAGGGCATGTTGAGTGGCCAGCGGGGTGCAATTCGTATGCCACCCGACCCCACGGGTTTCGTCGCTGCTGTGGCGCAAAGCGCCGTCAATGTTTGTTTCACTGTGGACATTTGCCCGCGAGGTTGTTCACTGCTGAGACACTCGCCCAGGCTGGGTTGGACTTTGCAAAGAGAACGGCCGGATTTTCACGACGTTCTTTATCTGTTGCCCGATGGCTGGTGGCGGTTCGCACCGAAGCCAGCCAGAAACCCGCCAAAACCATACAAAGAAAACTTAATAACGTCGTACATGTACTATATTCACCATCCCCCAAATGCAGATTTCTCAGGAAAATTTTATATCTGGGTGAGATGATTTTTTTTTACGCAGAACCGGCAGTCTTGGCTAATATCCCTTGAATGATCTTGTAAGGCATACGAGGTCGGCGCTCAATTCGAATTCTTTGTGTAGCGGGTGCAAGAATGCGTGTGTTACTCCGGTTTGTAGTCATCCTTTTTTGTGGTCTCGCTTTGACGGTCCAGGCGTCCCGTGCGCATGCGGCCCAGCCAAAGCAACGGAAGTATAAGCAGAAGTGCTGGACGAAACACGTGCGCGGAACGCTCGTGGGGCACATGAAGAGCGTGCTCTCCAAACCCTTGGAAACGGTCTACCGTAATGATAACTACATTCAAACGTTTGGCTGTGCCTACGAGGATGAGGACATTGAGCAGAATTCGATTCGCGCCGTGTTTCGGGCGATTGACCAGTCGCTGCGAAATCGCAGGATTACCGCCCGTGACAATATTCTGGGGCTGCTGCAGGCAAGGCCGCCCCGGCCGGATAACCTGGCACGCGACTACACCATCTATGTGAACCTGTTGAAGGATTCCAAAGTCGACCAGGCCCGCTACGAGATCAAAATCCTGCAATTGGAAGTGGTACCCACTTTCGAATCGAGAAGATCGGTTTGGACGCGGGTCATCACACGGTACGCCTACCAGGAGGATTTCAAAAAAGCCCCGGCCGCGGTCGAGCAGCCTTCAGAGTTTGTGGCCATCATGGAGCTTGCAGAGGACATCCTTGAAGCGGCCGGCAAGGAGAAGTTCAGGAAAGCCGACGAAATCCTTTCCGGACAAACCAAGCCGACCTTCGAGCCGTCAGAACTTTCGGACCTCGTTTTCGGGGACTACCTGCGGTTGTTTTCAGATACCCAACCGGAACAGCCCGATATCCGGGCCATCTATCTGGGAAAGGGAATTTACATCGCCA
>CAZTNL010000130.1:0-2249 GCA_964614885.1 uncultured Calditrichaceae bacterium
GGCCAGTCGCGCAACGGCACTCCAGTCGGTCACAGCAACCACCAGGTGTTTGCCTTTGTCGAGTTTGCCATCAGAGGGACTGAGCTGTGAACAAAATACCACAAGCCTCTGTTCAGCGGTAAGTCCAAGCACTCCGAACGCTGCGCCGGAAAACGATGAAGCTGAAAACCCGGCGCTACCCTGAATGAACACCTGTCATTCCAATTATGTGACGGATGTTGGTGGCCAGGTCGCCCACACGAAGTCGGTAGAAAAGAGCTTCGGCAAATACGCTTTTGAAGAGGGATAAATCTCGGTCCCGATACATGAGGTTAGAAAACCTGGAAATCTCAATGATGGCCGACGACAGAGTCATTGTGCAGACTCCCTCACTCTTGCCCCCGGGGTCATTGTGCAAAAAGACTACGCTCATACTTGCTCCTTTCACCGCTTGCGGCCGCTTCATAACCACCTCATCATTCAGCAGAACGTACCGACCAAGGTAGCTGGCAATTCTTTCAACAGGAAGCCCTATCCTATTCAACAGTTCGGTCGCAGGAGGCCTGAATTTTGGACATCTCAGGAAAGGAACGAACATGGCCGTGTCGATGTCGAAAACGATCACATCATCTGTCAATAACTTAAACCCGCGTCCCAGCAGGCCAAGACTCAGGGTAGTCTTCCCCACGCCGGATGGACCGACCAAAACAACAAGGTTTCCCTCATGCTCAAGGCAGGCACCGTGCACCCACAACTTACCTGGGAGTCGTTCGGTGATGTAATTGATGATGGCTATTTCGAAGTCGGGCAGAACACTTGCGAGTGATGCGCCTTGTGTCGCATTTGACCGTTCTATCAAGAACGAGATCGGCCCGGAACCATACACCGACAAACGCCAGCCGTCAAAAGACCAGCTGCGCTCGCACCGAACACCAAACCGAAAGGGTGACTCAGGGTTGTCATAGTGCACGTGGTTGTCGGAGACCGCAAAATGGGCAAATACACGTCCGAGCCAATGACGCGCCTGATCGTATTCTGCACTGGTCAACCCGGCAGTGAACAAATCAAAGCGCAAGCCTGCGGCTGTGTAGCGCCCTATCTGAGTGTCAGGCGTGGTATCGGGAGACAAAGCAACACAACCGAAACAACTTCTTCGGTTAACAACGCAAAGGTCACATTACGGACCAACGGTTTAGTGCCCACGTCCTTTCCGGGGGCGGTCACGGCTGTCACGACGACGCAAAGACTCACGCAACCGCATTTTTTCGTGCCTGCCTAGCGGGCGCTCACGGTCCCCGAAAATGCCACCTGGCTCACCGTCCCCAGGGCGAATATCGCCTGCGCGGCCACTGGCAGCATAAAGAGGCATACCGCCCTCGGTCATTTTAGGGCCAAGGAACTGGTCGACAATACTCATCCCAACATAGGCGCCCGCTGTCATTTTCAGCGTCCGCTCGATGAAATCGCGGCGTGTGGTGCCTCGCGTATCATCCGTTTCGCCTCTCTTCATGGTCGAAACATTTTGGTTTGCAGACATGTTGTTACTCCTTGTAAAGGGGTTTGGAAATTAGTGTAATCTATCGAAAAGTTATTTAATTGTCAACAGTTCTTTTTGCAAAAGTTGAGGAACGACAGCAAATACGTCATCCTTGATCTTCTGTGTCCCTTCCGATGGATACATTTTCGACATTGCGTCTACGATCTCGCCGACCGAAAGGTCACCTGAACACAGTTCCCACAGAATGCCAGCGCTGGCTGTTGTGACGACGATTTCATTATTATCTGCATCGAAAAAGAGCCAGTTGCCGTCCGGCAACAAGGTTGTATCGTACCTGAGGTTCTTTTCCAGATGTGTCGAATTGTCAAATTGTGGCTGCATATCTCCACCTCATGGCATCTCCCATCCCATTCTCACCAATACCGGGTTTCTACGCCAAGCTTTTTCGGCCCGCCACAGCTGCATTTCAAGTTGGAGCAGGTGCATTTCGCACCTGCTCCAACCTCATTTCGTCCAACAAGCTGCTGTCAAGCTTTGGAACCCGCTTGCGAGGAATTCAAACCTGCAAGAGGATTCATCCTGGCATTCCTTACTTGGTCAGCGTCATTTTCATGGTCTTGACCGTAGCGCCGGCTTCCAGCTTGTACAGGTAAATACCTGCAGAAACAGCGCGTCCGGCGTCATCTGTCGCATCCCAGGTCACGGAACGAAATCCAGCGGTCTGAAATTCATCGACCACTGTTCTGACCTTCTGGCCGAGCGTATTGAAGAT
>CAZTNL010000130.1:2349-7495 GCA_964614885.1 uncultured Calditrichaceae bacterium
AAAATGAACGTGTTCGGCAGCGTGCCGGCGGCGCAGTAGTAGGTAAACGAACCAGCATCCACCACCGGTATCACCTGCACGAGATTAAGTGTCATGCTCTGGCCCGCGTTCAGAGTAATGTTTTGCGGTCCGAACAGCGCGTCGGTGATGCCGCCCGTCGAGCGCCGCGCATACGTCCAGAACTGAAACGAGACCGTCTGGTTAGAGACGTTGGTCAGGACGACATCGAAATTGAACTGCCCGCCGGTCGGGGGAATGATGATCGGTGGGTTCAACGGCGTCGCCTTGACCAGAATGGCCGGGTTGAGCGCATCCCAGAAACCGGTGTTGAGTGTGCTGGTGCCGCTGTTGCTGCCGGCGCCGGTGGTCGAGCAACCGCCGTTGGTATGGACACCAACCGCTCGGTTTGTCGCCTCGTCGATGACAGGACTACCCGAATTCCCGCCTTCGGTGTCAGCCTTGTAGCGCATCGTGGTGCCGGCGGAACCGGCGTTTGGCCCGATGCTCGTCTGCTCGGTTTGGTTCCGGGTAAGGGGTGTGTTGTCGGTGCCATAACCCGTGATGCGGAGGTTTGCCGGCCCCAGATCCTGAACGACCGTAAAAGCAGCGCCTTGCGCCTCGATGGGCTGCAAGCCGGTCTGGGAATTGTCAAATACCTGGAAGACACCCCAGTCGTTGCCGATGCCGCCATTGACAGACTTCTTCGTAGACGTATCGACCGAGTACTGATCCTGCGGACCCGGCATGTTCAAAGAACCGTTCGGGTTCGACTGCGGGACATTAAACTGAAGCACGTTCAGACTGCCACCGGAACAGTGGCCTGCCGTAGCATACAATCCGTTGTCGACAATCCAGCCGGTACATCCAACATTCAGAAGACGCCCGGAGCGCGGGTCGGTTGAAGGGACACGGTCATCTGTCGGGCCGCATTGTGTCAGCGGCTCCACATCGCCCGCCCCTTCTCCTGCCTGGACCTTTTTCAAGTGAACGAAAACATCCCGGTCTCCCGGGGCCACGAACAACTTGACCTCAACGGCATCGCCATTAAAATAGGCGCTGGAATTGCCCCATTCCCACAGACGCTGTGAGTCAAGCCGCTGCGAAGCGCCGTCCTCAAGCGAAGTGATCGTAAGGTAGCTGTTGCTTCCGAGAAAGGCGTCGCCAAAATAGAGGCGTAGCCAACCCGCTTGCGGAACGTCGACAATGCGGCTGGCACCGATGTATGTGCTCGCCGAACGGCCACGCTGCCCATCGTGAATTCCGGAATTCCACTCGACGCTTTTTGTGTCAAATTTGATCGGAGCGGTTTGTGCCTTCAGCAGAATCGGCAAACACAGCGAAGCAAACAGGACAAGTAAAACGGCGGAGTGCAAAGTTGCTTTCTTCATGATTCCTCCCATTGGGTAACAGTAATTGCGGCCTTACTATTTGGCCAGAGTCGTCTTTCTGGTCTGGACAACGCCTCCTGCCGCAAGCCGGTAGATGTAAACACCCGCAGCAACCACCTGCCCGGATGCGTTGGTGGCATCCCAGGACACGGATTGCAATCCCGCCGGCTGAACGCCATCGACGAGCGTCTTTACCTGTTGCCCAAGGCTGTTGTAGATCGTCAGGCGAACTTGCGCAGCTTCCTTCAAACTGTACCGGATCGTTGTCGTCGGATTGAAAGGATTCGGAAAGTTCGGCTGCAGGGTGATTGCTTCGGGCACCTCGGTCGCCACTGACTGCTGCCCATCCGACTCCGTACTGTAAACTGGCCAGGAACCTGCATCAAGCGCTTCCGATTTGGCGAGGCGGCGCCGCTCGTGTTTCACGCCATTGACCTGAAAGGGGAACCCATCGCCGGCGACAGGAGTGTTGACGATGGTGCCCGCGTTAGCATAGTAGGTAAAGTTACCGGCGTCCACATTAGGAACAACCTGCGTGTTGTTAAATGTTCTCGTTTGCCCCGGGGACAGCGTGAGACCCTGTTGCAGGAAAAGGAAATCTGTCGGCCCACGGCCATTTCTTTTGGCGTAAGTCCACACGTCGACAGTCTTGGGTTCACCCGTAGTGTTTGTTACATTCAACGTGTAGCCAAAGGAGCCGCCACCGGGCGGGATCACAACCGGAGGGGCGCTCGGCGTCAGGCTCAGCGTGATGTCGCGAGCTGCATTCTGGTCGAATCTGAATACCCAGAGACCGTTTTGAATATCGGAAATCAACACTTTTCCCGAAGCAAAGAAAGGAAATGCGCCCCAGGCACCATTGAAGCCTGCGGTTGAGTTCGATTCGTCGTAAAAGCCCGCCTCGAAGATGTTCTCCGGATCCGAAACATCGACGATTTTCAATCCATCGGCATAATGGGAAATGTAGGCGAAGTTACCCTTAAGGTGGGTATTGTGGGCAATTCTGCTGAGGCCCAGGTATTGGTCCGTCATTCGGACGTTGTTCAGGTCCTGAATGTCCCAGTACTTAACCGTCTTGTTGGTCGTTTCCTCTGTGGTCATCAGATACTTCCCGTCGTCGCTGAGCCAGGCATTGTGAACATAACCCGCGTTAGGAATTGAGAATCTGTTAACCAACTGCGGCGAGGCTGGTGCAGACAAATCGTAAATCCCGATTGAGCCGCGGCTGCCCTCGGAGACGTAAACGATGTTGTTCCTCGCGTAGATGTCGTGGCATTCGATGCCGAAGGTCGACAATTGCACAGGATTCACCGGGTCGGCGAGACTGATAGCCCGCACGGGCTGGCTGCCGCTGCCTTCCGCATACATCATGGCGTTGGCCACGTCGATGTAAAGATTGTGCGATGTGCTGAATCCGGTATAGGTCGCAACCAAGGTTGCGGAGTTTGGCAGCTGCGATAAATCGATGATCTGCATGCCCCCACTGGACTCGTTTACCACATACGCGTAGTTCTGGTATGTTTTCAAGTCCTTCCAGGTAGAACTCGGCCCGGCAATGAACTCAATCTCGACGGGATTCGTGCCGTTGGTGATATCCACGATGCTCGTGCCGTTCCTGACGCCCAGCAGGGCGTACTCGCGGCCGTTGGGCGCTGTGTAGCCCCAAACGTCATTATAGCCGACAGACGAGTAGTTGTTCATAGTGGAAAGCAATGTCACATTCTGACTTCTCTGGGCCACGAGTTGCGACTCAGCGCAAAGAAGTACTGCGATGGTTTGAATGACGATCAGAAACCTTGAAATCATAAGTGTTCTCCCTAATAGAAAGATTTCCTAGCAAATACTCTGGTGTGACACGGACGACGGAGCCGTTCCGGCGTCCCCCCTTTTCTACCGTGCCCCCGCGCCAACTGACATGAAACGCCTCCTTGATATTTTCTGAATAGAGTACATTTTGACTTACTTAAAAATGACCATCTTTCGGCTCCTGACAAGCGGTGAACTGCCACCAGTGGACGGCGTAACGCGCAATGAGAATACGTAGACGCCACTCGTGACACGGTCGCCTGCTCTGTTGGTTGCATCCCACACAATCCGATGCCGGCCCGGGACCTGTCGACCTGCCACGAGCTGACGGACCCTCCTGCCACGCATATTGTAAATGGTGGCAACGACGGTACTTGTTACTGGCAATTCGTACTCAATGGTGGTGGACGGGTTAAACGGGTTCGGGTAGTTTTGGTGCAGACGTACAAACTCTGGCAGGGGCGTCCCGGTTTCAACCGCAACCGGTGGCGTGACGTCAATACTGGCTGGCACGCGAACAACCGGCGTCAACGGGTCGTTGCTCGAGATAAATACAGTGTCAACCAGCGTCCCCTGGCTCAAACCTGCCGCATCGATCGAAACAGCCAGATTATCCACCGACCCGGCCGGCAAGCGATCCGAGGTGGGAGTCACAGCCAGTGGCCCTCCTGCGGAGACGGTGAAGTCGAGCGGACTGCCTCCCGCATTGGACACCACAAGAGTGTCCGTCACTACGTCTCCTGCTGCAACTGTCAGGGAGAGCTGCGCCGGGGATATCCGGATTGCAGGCGGCGAAACTGCGCTACCGCGCAGCGCCACTTGCACCGCCGGCTGGTCCGGGTCGTCGGACTGGATGGTTAGCATGCCGGAAAACGAGGCAACAGTTGATGGTGAAAACTGCACTTGCAGGGAGTCGCTGGCAGACGCGGCTATTGAGAATATCGTTCTCGAGGGTATGAAAGCGGCATTGTCGCTGCCAACATTGGTTACGTTTAGCACGGCCGTCCCACTGTTGCGAATGGCGACGCTCGCCGAGGCGGTGGTTCCGGTAAGAATTGTGCCAAAATCAAGCAGTGCAGGCGTTACGCTGATATTGGGCGCGAAGATCGCCTGTAAGGCAACATCTCTCTGAAGCGTGAGCCCGTAAGTAAAAGTGATCGTTTCCGAATTAGTGGAAAAAGAATCGGCCTCGGTCACGACGGTGTGCGTTTCGCTGGTCGCTCCCGCGGCGGGCGCTAACAGGCGCAGTGAATAGTAGCCGCCTGCGGGCACCCTCTGCACTATATTCAAGTCAGGCACCTTCACGGTAAGATTGCGCACAGGGACTCCGCCCGGACCGTTGGTGACGTGGCCTCGAATGCCTGCGACGGGCAGTCGCTGCGTCAAATTCGTGGACATGGTCGCCCGCGCATCCGTGGCCTGGCTAAAGTAGGGACGCCAGGCCGCAATGAAAGAAGAGAGCTTGTTCAAGTCAGCGCTCGTCGGCGGTTCACCGGACGGGGAGAGCAGAATAAAAGCCTGCCTGATGTCTTTTTCTTCGTTGTCCCGTGTCGGCACACGCAGGCCTTCGGCGCGAATGATATCCTGAATGCTGACCCAGGTTTGTGTCCCGCTGGCCATGAAGCCGGGCAGGGCCACACCTTTGGTGCGATTTGAGAGCTGATTGTTGCCCGGACTGGAGATGTAAAACAGGGGCGCCACCTCTTCGGGCGCACGCAGTCCCATCAGGTAGTGGTCAAGGTGATTATACCCGCCAACAAAGCCGACCACCTGAAACTGGTTATTGCCGAGTGCTTGCCAGTCATTTCCCTCCATCGCAGAGTTGTCGGAATCCGTAAACCGGCTCCAGTGGTTCAGGCTGCGACCCAGCAACAGGTCCTGTGGACCGTTTGCCTGGTCGAATTTGACGGCCGCTGCCCCGCGGTGGCCGGTCTCATCCTCCATGATGCCCA
>CAZTNL010000131.1:0-7433 GCA_964614885.1 uncultured Calditrichaceae bacterium
GACCAAATCGGGCTGCTGCTCTTCGATCGCAGACAGAGCTGTGGCGCCTTCGCAGAACCCGCTGACCGAGAATCCCTCCTGTTCGAGATGGTAGGTTACCAGATCCAGAATATCTGTTTCATCCTCAACCACAACTATCTTGATTTCTGCCATTGTTCTCCACCATAGGTATCGCGTTGCCCAATATAGTGATAGCTACCGCTGAATTCAACCGCTCGCAGCGGAATTCACCCAAATGTTCTTTTGTCGTCACACGGATGTAACCTTCAGGCTATATTTTGCCGACAAGTTCTGCCAACGACCCGGCCGGCGTGGCACAACTTCGAGGAATTCACCGTCGGCAATCAGTTCGAGGCCAACGGATTGTACTCTTAATCGGAGAAGGATAAATGTCAAGAAAATGGCTACCCACACTGCTGTGCCTGGCGACTCTCGCGAGTTTGGCCGGAAGCGGCTTTTCCCAGGAAATCAAAATTAAGAACGCCAAGAGTTGGGAACTGTCGGGCCGCGTGCAGCTGCAGTATCTCTACAACAGCGACACCGATGGCAATGCAGCAAAGACGAACAACGGGTTCAGGATCAGGCGAGGCCGTCTGCAGGCCAAGGCCCATTTGACTTCACGGGTCCAGACCAAGTTTCAGATTGAGGTTCGTGACAATACGCCGCGCCTGAAAGATGCCGAGGGCAAAATCAGACTTGGAAGCAGTTTTTTCGTCCGTTTCGGACAGTTCAAGGTTCCGGTCTGGCGCGAAGAAATGCGCTCGTCGGGCAAGCTCCTCCTGGTTGAGCGCAGCGCGGCGGCTTCTTTTCTGCAAGGCCTCAATCTCTCCGCAAGACAGGTTGGCGTAGAATTTGGTGGAAAGTACGCAAGCGGCGTTTCCTGGGCGGCGAACTTCTCCAACGGCGCGGGTGAAGGTGGCCGGGAAGATGCCGGACGCAAGAAGGATGGAGAATTTGTCAACAACGGTAAGCTGGTGAGTGGTCGGATCAATTTCCCGGTAGGCAAAAGATTTCAGCTTGGGCTGTCCGCTGCGGCCAACCGGCTGGGCGGCAACACGGGCACAAGCGACAACACCGGAACCGCCTACGCTGCGGCGCCGGACTTCGCGTACAGGCAGGGCCTTGCCGGCGGCAAGCTGGAGATCGAGGGCGGCATGGCTTTCGGCAACGTCAGCAGCGCTTTCCTTGGCTCTGCGAGTGACCAAAAGTTCGTGCTGTCCGATGTGACGGGCCGCTGGACAAGAAAGCTCACGCATGCTTCTGAAGCGCTCGGAGGCCTCGATGCAATCGAGTTCGCGGCCGGCGTTTCCTATGTGGAGCCGAACTCGGATGTCAGCGACGACGAAACCCTCTTCCTGCGCTTCGGCCCGGCGTTGCTTTTCGGTAAAAATGCCCGTTTGCAACTGAATGGCGAATTGGAAAACCCAACGGCAAAGGGCGCCGGCTCCATTTTTAAGGCGCGTCTGCAAACGACGTTCAACTTCTAACGGATTGCAACAGAAGGTCCTGCGCAAGTTGCGAAATCTCTACGTCGTCGTCACATAGCTGTAACAATGGACGAGTATATTGTGACACATTTAAAAACCCTAAGGAGAATATCATGTTGAGAAAACTCAGTTGGATTGTGTGTGCGAGCCTGGTGCTGCTGACCGCCCGCGCTGGATTCTCTGCTGAAAAACCGACGGTTGATCCAAAAATCCCCGCCTACCAGAAAGTCAGTGGTATCTCGGGCAATCTGAACAGCATCGGCTCCGATACGATGAACAACCTGATGACGCTTTGGGGCGAGGCATTTGCGCGCTACTACCCCAACGTCAAGCTGCAGGTTGAAGGCAAGGGATCCAGCACGGCCCCACCCGCGCTGATCGCCGGAACCTCGCAGTTCGGCCCGATGTCGCGCAAGATGAAGAGTACAGAGGTCGACCAGTTCGAGAAGAAATTCGGGTACAAACCGACTCGTCTGCGCACTTCTCTGGATGCGCTCGCGGTTTACGTCAATAAGGACAACCCGATTGCCGGGCTGACCCTGAGGCAAATCGACGCCATCTTTTCCAAAACGCGCGCCGGGGGCCTCTCCGAAGCCATCACGACCTGGGAGCAGCTGGGACTGACCGGAGAATGGGCCAATAAGCCGATCAGCCTGTACGGTCGTAATTCCGCTTCCGGAACCTACGGCTACTTCAAGAAACACGCTCTGTTCAAAGGGGATTACAAAGATACCGTCAAAGAGCAACCGGGGTCCGCGTCGGTGGTGCAAGGTGTGACCAAAGATCGCTACGCCATCGGCTACAGCGGCATCGGCTACATCACCTCGGGCGTGCGTGCTGTGCCGCTTGCAAAGCAAGAGGGAACGGATTTCGCCCCGGCGGACATGGAAGACGTGATGAACGGCAAATATCCGCTGGCCCGTTTTCTCTACCTCTATATCAACCGCGAGCCCGGCAAACCGTTGACTCCGCTCGTACGGGAATTTCTCAAGCTCGTCTTCAGCAAAGAAGGCCAGGAAATTGTCGTCAAGGACGGTTACCTGCCGCTGCCGTACAAAATAGTTAGGGAAGAGTTGGCGAACCTCACCGACGGAACGTTCTAGGGGCCCCGCGTGACGATGGAGGTACTGGCAAAGGGAAAACGGTCAAGTCCGGCGAGCCGCCGGCTGGCGCCACCCGAGGATCGCCGAAAGGCCAGGAGGAAACTCTTTGACCGCCTGGCGAACTGGGCGGTTGCCGCCGGGGGCTTCACCATCATCGCCAGCATCCTCGCCATTCTCATTTTTATCGCCATCCAGATCGCACCGCTGTTTCGCCCGGCGAAAGTCACCGAAATCTCCAGCATATCGATTGAGCAGCTATTCGACCGCCCCGCAGAGGACGTCACCGCGGTTGCGGCATTGAGCCTCGACGAAAACCAGGAGATAGGCGGACTTATATCAAGCGCCGGCGTTGTTCGGTTTTTCACAACTACCGGCAGCCGGCCGCAGCCGGCACGGAAGTTCGATTTGCCCGAATTTGACCACCAGCGCGTTACGAGTAGGTGGCAGGCAACCAGAGGCGGCAGATTTGTCTTCGGCACCGATGCAGGCGCCGCCGTGCAGGTTTCGCTGCGCTACAATTCCAAATTCCTCGACGGCAGTCGCTCCTACCAG
This sequence comes from uncultured Calditrichaceae bacterium, assembly GCA_964614885.1. Lineage (GTDB taxonomy): Bacteria > Zhuqueibacterota > Zhuqueibacteria > Oceanimicrobiales > Oceanimicrobiaceae > JAJDAG01. The sequence continues at coordinate 3,143 of CAZTNL010000131.1, forward strand.
CCTGCAGTGGACAGTGGTCCGGTCTGGCTCCTTGATCCCATGCATGAGGCTTTGAAACAAGTTGCCTTTGCCGGGGATGCCGAAGGCTCCATGATCATAGCGGGGATTACCGCTGGCGGCCGGGTGCTTCTGCTTCAGCAGACCACAGAGGAGTCGCTGTTCGGCGATGCAGAAACAGACAGCTCCCGGTACCAACTCGAACACCTTTGGAGCGGCACGCCCACGGCCATCACCGTGGATGCCGGCATGAGCAATCTGTACCTCGGCTGCGACGATGGCAAACTCTACCACTGGGGACTGTCGGCGGACGGGGCGCCACAATTCATTACATCTACGCTCGCGGCGAAAAGGGCGGGCGCTGGCATCACGGCCTTGCGGTTTCTGCTTGGCGAGCGCACGCTGGTGGTAGGAGACTCCGACGGCAATACCAGCTCGTGGTTTCTCGTGCGCGACAAGACCGCCCAACGCGGGTGGCGGCTGACCCGTATCCGCGATTTGGCCAAACATGCCAACCCGGTGGTTGGCATTGCCTCTTCTCCGCGCGGCAAAGGATTTATCTCTACCGATGCCGGCGGCCGTCTCTTTCTGCAGCACAGCACATCCGGCCGGTTTCTGGCCGATTTCGGCCGCGCTGCCGCCTCCCGGGTCAACGCCATCGCCTATGCGCCAAAGGCCAACGGCGCCCTTTCTCTGGATGAAGATGGTGTTCTTACCCATTGGCGTATCGACAATCCGCATCCTGAGGCCAGCTTACAGGCGTTTTTCGGAAAAGTCTGGTATGAAGGGTATCCGAAACCGGAGTATGTCTGGCAATCGACGGGCGGGACCGACGAGTTTGAACCGAAACTGAGTCTGGTCCCTCTGATCTTCGGCAGTCTGAAGGGAACTTTGTATGCGCTGTTGATCGCGGTTCCGCTGGCGATATGCGGGGCGCTGTTTACGTCCCAGTTTATGCACCAATGGCTGCGCAACAAAATAAAGCCCACTGTGGAGACCATGGCCGCGCTGCCAAGCGTCGTGCTCGGCTTTCTCGGCGGGCTGTGGCTGGCGCCTAGGGTGGAGAATATCGTTCCGGGACTTTTGCTCATGACCATCATTCTGCCCACTTCGATCGTGCTCTTCGGCATGGCCTGGAAAACCATTCCGCGCCGCATCCGCAATCGCTTCAAGCCTGGCATCGAGGCGCTGATACTGATGCCGGTGATATTGCTTGGCATCGTCTTCAGCCTGAAGCTAAACGCATTGGTGGAAATGCTGCTTTTTGCCGGCGACTTCAAGGCGTGGCTGTACCAGCAGGCGGGGTGGAGTTTCGACCAGCGCAACGCCCTCGTGGTCGGTATGGCCATGGGCTTTGCCGTCATCCCCATTATTTACACCATCGCCGAAGATGCCTTTTCCAACGTGCCTGGCAATTTAATTTCGGGTTCTCTGGCTCTGGGCGCAACCCGCTGGCAAACAGCGCTGCGCGTGGTCGTGCCGACTGCCGCGGCCGGCATCTTTTCCGCCGTCATGATCGGCTTCGGCCGCGCGGTTGGCGAAACCATGATCGTACTGATGGCTACGGGCAACACACCCATCATGGACTGGAATATTTTCAATGGCTTCCGCACCCTGTCGGCCAATATCGCGGTTGAAATCCCGGAAGCGCCGGTGGCAGGCACACTTTACCGGGTGCTTTTTCTTGCCGCCATGTTGCTTTTTTTTATGACCTTTGTTGTCAACACGGTGGCGGAGTTGGTGCGCCAGCGACTGCGGCGTAAGTTTCAGTAAGCATGAACGGATATGAATAAATTCTGGAAAAGCGGCGATCCTTTTGTCTGGCTGACCGGCGGCGCTGTCGCCCTGAGCCTGATCATGATCACGGGTCTCCTCGCGCTCATTTTGGCCAAAGGTCTGCGCCAGTTTTGGCCGGCGCCGGTCGTTGCTTTGCAGCTCGAAAGTGGAGAGAAAGTACTCGGCGAAATCTGGGAGCGGGAGGAGATTCCGCACCACGACCACGAACATCGGTTGCGGGTAAAGATCGGCAACCGCGACCTGTACGCGCTCGACTTCCGCTGGATCGATGAAAAGGATATCGTGCAGGAGACTTACCCCGCGAACGTTCTGGCTCTTGAGCGCTCCGAATGGGGAAACTTCTACGGCACATTCAAAGAACTTCGACGCGGCGAAAATATTCTCGCCACAGATCTGGACTCGGCCGAAGAACCGCTGAAAAAAGCACTGGCGGAAGTCGGTGAGTTGCGTTCTCAGATCGACAGGATTGAGAAGGGCGAGATCGACGACATCAACTACGAGCTGGAGAAGCTGCGCCTTTCGCTGCGGCAATTGCAAAGTGCGGCAGATACGACCGAGGCCGCTGTCGCAACGGCCCTGGCGCGAAAACGCGAGCAGGCAGAAACGCTTCGGCAGCGATACCGGGAACAGGAAGCTCGGCTTACCGCACTTTATCAGCGATCCGGTCAAGCCGTGATGACCGTCGCTGCTGCTGACGGCCGGGAAAAAACGATTAAGGTGTTTGACATCGTTCGTCTCACCCGGCCCAACGACATGAGTGTCCTGGAAAAAGCGGCTGCTTATGCGGGCCGGGCCTGGGAATTCGTGAGCGGCGAGCCCCGCGAGTCCAACACCGAGGGTGGGGTTTTCCCGGCTATCTTCGGAACCGTGATGCTCGTGGTGATCATGAGCATTGCCGTGGTGCCGCTCGGCGTGCTCGCGGCGATCTATTTGCGGGAATACGCGAAGCCGGGCTTCTGGGTGAGCGCGATCCGCATCGCCGTCAACAATCTGGCCGGTGTGCCGTCGATTGTCTACGGTGTCTTCGGTCTGGGATTTTTTGTCTACGGCGTCGGCGGGGCTATCGACCAGCTCTTTTACTCCGAGGCGCTGCCGACGCCCACGTTCGGCACCGGCGGCATCCTGTGGGCGTCGCTGACGCTGGCTTTGCTTACCGTTCCGGTGGTGATCGTCGCGACCGAAGAGGGGCTGGCAGCGGTGCCGCGGGAAATCCGCGAAGGGTCGCTCGCGTTGGCCGCAACCAAATTCGAGACGCTCAGGCGCGTCGTGATTCCGAGCGCCATGCCGGGTATCATGACCGGACTGATTCTGGCCATCGCCCGCGCCGCCGGCGAGGTGGCGCCGCTGATGATTACCGGTGTGGTAAAGCTAGCGCCGTCACTGCCTCTGGACGGGCGCTTTCCCTTTCTGCACCTCGAACGGAAATTCATGCACCTCGGGTTTCACATCTACGACGTCGGTTTCCAATCGCCCAACGTCGAGGCTGCAATGCCGATGGTCTATTCGACCACACTGCTTCTGATCGCCATTGTGGTCTTGCTCAACGCCGTTGCGATTTTTGTTAGGAATCGTTTGCGCAAACGGCTATCTTATTCGGTGTTTTAGGAGACACGATGACGCAGGAGACAAAAAGCCGGTCCGGAGACCAGCAGGCCGCCGAGCGCAAACCCCGGAATGCGCCACCGCGGCTGGTCGCCACACGAACGGCCACCGTACAGGAGGCCGGGTCCCGAGCTCATCCGGCCCTGACGGTCGACAGCTGGTATTTCAGCTACGGCGGGGACTGGGCCGTGCAGGACATCAATTTAAGAGTACCGGAGAAACGGGTGACCGCTTTCATCGGTCCTTCCGGTTGCGGCAAAAGCACTCTTTTGCGCTGCTTCAATCGCCTCAACGATTTGATAGATGGGGCCCGGTTTCAGGGAAAAATCTATGCGGATGGAACCGATATCTATGCTCCGGAGCTGGAGGTGACCGATCTGCGAAAGCGCATCGGCATGGTTTTTCAGAAGTCGAATCCGTTTCCCAAATCCATTTACGAAAACGTGGCTTATGGGCCAAGAATCGCCGGCATCAGCAAATCCGGCGAGCTCGACGAGATCGTCGAACGCAGCCTGCGCCGGGCGGCCCTCTGGGACGAAGTGAAAGACCGGCTCGACGCCAGCGCCCTCGGCATGTCCGGCGGGCAGCAGCAGCGCCTGTGTATCGCGCGCACGATTGCCGTCGAGCCGGAGGTGGTCTTGATGGACGAGCCTTGTTCGGCCCTCGATCCCATCGCCACGGCAAAAATTGAAGAGCTGATCCTGGAGTTGAAACAAGACTACACGATTGTTGTGGTTACTCACAACATGCAGCAGGCTGCGCGGGTTTCCGACTACACCGCCTATCTCTGGCTGGGACAGCTTGTCGAGTTCAACCATACGGAAACGATTTTCACCAATCCCCGCGAAAAGCTGACGGAGGATTACATTTCCGGCAGGTTTGGATAGCGTTACTG
>CAZTNL010000132.1:0-7431 GCA_964614885.1 uncultured Calditrichaceae bacterium
GCGCTTAACGATGGGAATTTCGAGAATATCCTCCTCCGGAGGTGTCCCCAGCGCCTGCTCAGGTTGTGGTGAATGCGACTTGGCGGCCGCCTCAGGCTGTTTCAAATTTCGCTTAAAGTCTTCGCTGTCATTCTGACGGCAGAGCACTCGCAGCGAAAGGCCGGTTACATTTGCAATCACTTCCTGCACGGTGCTTCTGTTGTCCTCGACCGTTTTCAGGTGGAAACGGCCTCCCTTGCCGAACGAGATTTCGAGCGCGCCGTCCGCCAAAGCCGTCGGGTAGCCTTCATTCAGGAAAGAACCCAAATGAATTTTTCGTCCCTTAACCTCTTCGACAATATTGCGCCACTCACCTTTTACCTTTTCCAGAGTAACCACCGCGTCTTCCGACTGCGCCTGAGGCGCGGCTTGAATCGAGCCTTCACCGTTGCCATTGGAAGCCGTGGCCGCACTCGGGGTCGGGGCTTCCGCGACCGGTTCGATGATCGTCGGTTTAAGTTGCCGAATGCTCACCAGACCCGACTCAGGCGCAGAACCGGCAGCCGGCGAAGCCGAAGCCGCCGTACCTTTTGATTGGGCAGGTCGACCGCCCGAGGCCGGATTGTTTATGTTCGAAAGCAGGGTCGACAATTCAACGCTCTGCTCCATCTTGATCATCTTGATCAGCGCCACCTCGAGGTTGAGTTTCGGGTTGGCGCTGCGCTTGGTCATATACGCGGCATCGGACGCGATTTGAATAAGGCGCAGCAAATCCGTCTCAGAACAGCCGCCGACGGAATCCAGGTAGCGTTGCTTAAACGATTCCATTCCTTCGAGCAAATCGGTCTTGCCGGTCGCTTTCACCACCAGCATATTACGAAAATGCTCGGCAAGGCCGGTGAGAAACTCCGCCAAATCATACCCCTGGTCGAACACAGTCTCGGCCAATTGCAACCCGGCATCGACATCGCGGTTGGCGATCGTTTCAGAGCACTGGAAGAAAAACTCCTGATCGATAACCCCGAGCAGGCCGGTTATGTCGGCCATTTTAATGCTGTCGCCGCAAAAGGAAATGACCTGATCGAGCAGGCTTTGGCTGTCGCGCAGGCTGCCGTCGGCCTTGCGCGCCAGAAGATAGAGCGCTTCATCCTCGAAGGTTACCTTTTCCGCAGCGCAAATCTCCTTCAGCTTCTCAACGATTTCATTTGCCGGAATCCGGCGAAAGTCGTAACGCTGGCAGCGGGAGAGGATCGTTGCCGGCACTTTGTGGGATTCCGTGGTAGCGAAGATGAACAGCACATTCGGCGGCGGCTCTTCCAGGGTTTTCAGTAAGGCGTTGAACGCCTCCGTGGTGAGCATGTGCACTTCATCGATGATGTAGATTTTGTGCTTGCCTTTGGCGGCTGCGTACTTCAGGTTGCCGCGCAGGTTGCGCACCTCCTCGATGCCGCGATTGGATGCGCCGTCGATTTCGAAAACCTCGATGCTGCGGCTCGAGTCGATCTCTTCGCAGCTGCTGCACGCGTTGCACGGATCCGGAGTCGGACCTTTTTCGCAGTTGACGGCTTTGGCGAGGATGCGGGCGGTCGTGGTTTTACCGACGCCGCGCGGACCGGAGAAAAGATAAGCAGAGGCGAGCCGGTCGCCCTGAATGGCGTTGCGCAGGGTCGTGGTCACGTGGTCCTGAGACACGACATCTTCAAACTTCTTCGGACGCCATTTTCTGGCCAAAACCACGTAAGACATATGATGAGTCTCCCTGCCGGCCGGGGCAGCTTCAAGCCGCGAACGGTCCTTTTTCGATGACCACGCAAGGCAGAAATAAACAACTCCAGCCAGGATTCCCTCGGCACACAAAGTAAACGCTTACCGCTGCTACCTTCCGGTCCTGACGGGGTTGGGCATCACTTCATTGCGAAGGACCTGACCTTCAACGTTGCTTATTTCTGCCACATCGTGGCGTTCTACAAAAGCTGAATGAGCGGAGAGGGAGGGATTCGAACCCCCGGTGACCAAAGGCCACAACGGTTTTCGAGACCGCCCCGTTAAGCCAGCTCCGGCACCTCTCCAGAATCGATGACGTCCGCGCTGCTGGAAGCACGCAGGCCCCGATCGCTATAGCAACGGTACGGATTCCTGCAACAAGAGTCAACATCGAATCATCGATGGCAAGCGGAGAGGCAGGGATTCGAACCCTGGGTGGAGCTTGTGACCCCACACACGATTTCCAGTCGTGCACCTTCGACCAACTCGGTCACCTCTCCGAACCAGAAACATCGGTTCGCAACTTTTGAAAGAACGATTGCAGCAGCCCCAGGCACTCAGCCTGAAGCACTCCCGGGGTCACCGTCACATTGGAACGCAGGTTGGCGTTGTGCAGAACATCGACCGCCGAACCACAGGCACCCATTCGGGAATCGCTTACTCCGAAGACAACGTGAGGGATTCGGGAGAGATAGACTGCGCCCGCACACATTGGACACGGTTCCTTCGTCACGTACAGAACCGCTTCCTCAAGTCGCCAACTATTCAGGGAATTTGCCGCCGCCGTAATCGCAATCATTTCGGCATGCGCGGTGGAGTCCTGCAAGGCCTCCACCATATTGTGCCCGCGGCCAACCACCCGGCCGCCGGCAACCACAACCGCCCCGATCGGAACCTCGCGTTTCTTGAAGGCTTTTTCCGCCTCACCAAAGGCGATTTTCATCCAGCTTTCGTGAGTCGGGGCGTTCAATGAGCCGGTCCTTCGTCAACGCGAGAAATCTGGTACGCCCGGAGGGACTCGAACCCCCAACCTCTTGGTCCGTAGCCAAGCGCTCTATCCAATTGAGCTACGGGCGCATCCTGTTTCCAAAATCGTAGCGCATACGGGAGTCGAACCCGTGTTACCGGCGTGAGAGGCCGGCGTCCTAGGCCACTAGACGAATGCGCCATAAAGAACCAGTCGCTGTCAGCAAAGCGGGGGAAAATATATCCAATTCTCCCTATAAATGCAAGCGATATTTCTGTGGCTGCGCGGCTGTTTTGGCTTTTGAAGCCTTCGTAGTTTTTGGCCCGGATTTCGCGTAAACCTTTGCTCAAAGCCTGCCGATGTTTAGAGAAAGAGAAATGCTCCACATTTCCGAACCAAAAACAGCGCACCCATGCCGTCGAAGAGAGTTCTCATAGTCGAAGATGATGCAGCCTTTATCCCGCTGATAAAGCTGGCCCTGCGCGATCTGGATTATGAAATTCAGACCGCGAGCGACGGCCGCACTGCCCTGACCACCGTGGAAAGCGAACCCTTTGACCTGGTCATCAGCGACTACAGGCTGCCCGACGTCGACGGCGCCCAAATCATCCGGGCGTCGCGCGAGCAAAACCGCGAGTGCAAGGCCATCCTTATCAGTGCCGCCAACGAAGACATGGTCACCACCGGAATAGATGACCTCAATCTGCTCAGCTTTATCCAAAAGCCGCTCTCCCCGCTCTATCTTCGTCATCTGGTTGTCACCGCTTTTACCGAAACACAGTTCTAGCCTGCACTGTCTTTCATTAAGTTCTGCGACTTCTCTGTTCATGATTTTTTTAAGCCAGAGCGGCTTCCTTCCGCCAAACAGTTGACATCCACGGTTTTTTGATTTAACTTCTGCCCATTCGAGTGCCGAGCGCCTGTTCAAGCAAGAAAGGACTCCATCGTGCGTGCCGGAAACGTCTTCTGCCGGGCCATCCTGCTGATTCTCTGGAACACCCTCGCTCTGGTTCAGGCCGGAAACGCCACAGAATCGCCTTCCGGAAAAATTGCCGGGCGTGTCCTGGATGATCAATCGGGAAACCCGGTGAGCGGGGTCAATGTTTTTCTCAGCAATACGATGCTGGGAGACGCCACGGATGAGGATGGTCGTTTCGAAATCGTCGGTGTGCCCGACGGCATCTACGAGCTCGTGGTGACACACGTCGGCTACCTTTTCGAAAAGGAAAGCGTGGAAGTGAGAGGCCGCGCCGGAACGGTGCCCGTGCTCTTCCGGATCATTCCGCAGGTTTGGGTTCTGCGCGAAGTCGAAGTGACCGCGGAGATGCCGGAAATCGGCGCCGAAAACCTGAAGACCCTTACCCATCTCTTCCTGGGCGACACCAGAAACGCAAACAAGTGCCGCATTCTGAACCCCGAAGTGCTGGCGATCACCAACGACGAAATGAACGATGTTTTCACGGCCCGGGCTCGCGATGCGCTCATCATCGAAAACCGGGCGCTGGGCTACCGGATAGATTACGTGCTCGCTTCATTCAGAGCGAGCGGCGATGAAGTTCGCTATGTGGGCAGCGCCGCTTTTCATGACCTGCAGCCAAAGGACGGCAAGGAGAAAAAACGCTGGGAAAAGACGCGACGCAAAACCTACGAGGGCAGCCTGCGCCACTTCCTCGCCTCGCTTTGTGATGGCAGCTACCGGAAAACCGGGTTTGTCACCCAGGTTACGCCCTTCGTGCCCGCCAATCTGACCCCGATTCTCGGAGACCGGGTCGATCCGTCGGGATTTGTCAGTCCTGGCGAAGAACCATCGGAACGGCGACTTTCCTGCCACGATGTGCTGCAGGTCATCTACACCCGTGAGCGCGCCGACCGCGACTATCTCGATTGGGCCGGGCGCAGAAGAGAATCCGGCACGCTCCCGCTCTCGACTTCACGCTTCCCCAGGCAAAGTTCGTGGCTTGTGATGCAGCATGTTGTTGCCGATATGGATAGAAGAGGCTTCCTGCATCACCCGTTGGCGGTGAAAGTTTATGGTTACTGGGCGTGGGAACGCATTGCGGACATGCTGCCCTACGAATACACAATCGAAAAGAACTAAACGAAACAAGATCCATGCGTTTTTCAGGAAGAAAATCATCCGTCGGGCGCTTCGGCCGACGACGACAACAGTGGGTTCTCATCGCGGCGCTGCTGCTTACCTGCGCGGCAACGGGCGCGGCCTCGACCGGCGAGAGCGCCAATCCGGAATGGCAGTTGGTGCAGCAGGCAATGGAAACGTCCGAACAGCAGGATTTTGACGGCGCGCTCACCATTGCCCGGCAGGCACGAACGGCGTTTCCCAACTCGCCAGCGCCCGTTTTCGGCCTGGTCGCCATTTATCAAACCACGATGGACACCTACCGCGTGCGGGCCTTCGATACAAAGGTAGACAGCCTACTGGACATCGCCGTGCGCCTGTCGAAACAGGCCCTGAAGCATGACCGGCGCAACGGCCGCAACTACTTTTGCCTCGCCATGGCCTACGGCTCGCGCGCCGTTCGTTTTGCGCAACGCGGCGAGTGGCTCAAGGCCTTCCGCGACGGCAGCCAAATCAAGAGCAACCTGCGCAAGGCCGTCTCGTACAGCCCCGATTTTTACGACGCCTACTATGCCCTCGGCGCTTACAACTACTGGATCGCGGTCAAGACAAAGGTTCTCAGCGTTTTTGGCAACAGCAAGCGGGAAGGGATCGACCAGGTCGAAGCGGCCGTGCAAAAGGGGCGCTTTCTCAAAACCAACGCCATGTACGGCCTGTCGGCCATCTATTTCAATGAGAAAAACTACAACGGCTGTCTGAGCGTGTGCGACAAGCTCGGCTCCCTATTTCCAGCCAACCCGACGATAAGCTACCGGCGCGCGCGCGTATTCATGAAAATGGACCAGTGGCAACTGGCTTACAAGTCGTTCGAGCGAACGCTTCGATTGCTCGAGGCGGCGCGCTTTCAGAGCGTCACCTACCAGATCGACTGCCTGTATCACCTCGCGTTGTGCTCGGAGAAGCTGGGAAAGCGCGAACAGGCGCAGGCGCTGTCCCGCCGGGCCCTCGACCTCGAGAGGCGTTGCGATCGTTCCCGAGAAACGCCTGGCCCGTACGACAGTTTCGACTCGATCAAAAACGACCTGCACCGGCTTGCGGCCCGCCTCTGACTTGGTTCATGCGCGAACAGTCTATGGCAGCCTGCCCGCCAGCATCACGGTTTAGAAGAAGTACTGGAGTGAACCGAAATAGCTGCTTTCGAGCTGACCGTATTCGCTGTCGCTGGCGCCGAACAAAAAGTAGCCGCTGGCAGAAAGTTCGAGATTGGTGGCAAGGGAGTAGGTGAGCGTTGGCCCCGCCAGCCCGCTGCCGTCGTTCAGATTGAAAATAGCGTAAACACCCGAATTCAGCAGCGGCGTGAGACTTTTACTGACCGACAGGGCGGCATAAACCTTGGCGAGATTGAATGTCTCGCCGTTTGCCAAATCGAAAAAGTTGTAACTCTTCTTGTCGGATTCGCCCTGTCCGTTGTAGTAAAACTCCGCCAGCGCGTAAAAATTGTGGGGAAAATTGAAGTCAGTGTTGACCACTGCCCGCAGAAAATTGCCATCTCGCCCGGAGAATGTGTATGAAAACTCGCCGCGAAACCCGGCATTTCCAAGGTAACCGGCAAAATCGCCTCCAACCGCTGTTTGGCCGCGAAAGCGCCCGCTCATAAAGGAGAAATCGTATTCCCCCAGGTGCCCGCTTACTTTTGAAGCGTAGCTCGACTTAAGCCGCCCGCGCCCAGGCGCGTAGGCGGCCTCGATGCGGGACAACTCGCCGAGCGGGAGCGCCACATGAACGGCATCGACCCCTTCTTTTTCCTGCAGTTCGATAGCGGCCGGATTGAACGGGTTGAGCAAATCGGTGGGATTCCACGCAAAACCCGTTCCCCAGGCGATGCGCTGCCGGCCAACGGTTACCTCGGCCTTGCCGGCATAAACCGTGGCAAACGCGCGAAAGAGCAACTGCCGCAGTTGGTGATGGCCGCCCTCGTCGATCACCCAGTCGAGATCGGCAAACTTCGGGCGTTCGATCAGCCGGGATAACTGAAAATCAGGCGTTTGAAAGAAATCACCGGTCAGCAGCTCGTTGTCGAGCCAGACCTCCGCGTGAACGCGTTCGCCCGCATCGAAAACACCCTGCGCACGCAAGCGGCTGATGTTCAGTACGAACGGGTCTTTATTGAGTATCGATTTGGAACGGATGGCGAGATTTTTGGCGTAGCCGGTCAGGTCGAAGGTGAGCGCCTGGGCGGCCAGCCGGCCCGGAAGCGTAAATGCGAGCAGGAAAACGACGAGCAGCTCCAGGAAAAGCGTTGTCTGAGAACATCGAGTCATGCGAAACCTGCTCAGTTCCTCCGGTCCTCGACAATTTCTCCATCCTTCAGGATCAGCAGCCGCCGGGCGCGTTCCATGACCATCGGGTCGTGAGTTGAAAACAGAAACGTGACGCCCTTTTTCTCGTTCATTTCCTTCATCTTGTCGAGCAGAACGGCGCCGGTCTTCGAATCGAGGTTGGCGGTCGGTTCGTCGGCAAGGATCAGTTTCGGATGGGAGACCAGGGCGCGCGCCACCGCCACACGTTGCTGCTGACCGCCACTGAGTTCGTTAGGCCTCCTGCTCAGCAAATCGCTCTCGATGCCCAGAGCGGCAAATTCCTC
>CAZTNL010000133.1:0-5226 GCA_964614885.1 uncultured Calditrichaceae bacterium
TCTTCAACTATCCGAATCCGTTCGGCACCAGCACGAATCCGACGACGAATTTTCATTACACCATCAGCCAGAACTCGAACATGGAGATTCGGATCTACACGCTGCTTGGGCGTTTGGTAAGGACTTTTTTCTTTAACGCGTCGTCGCCGCAGGCTCAAATCGGCAATCACGATACGGGCGTGCTTTGGGACGGCAGAAACGACCTTGGCGAGGAAGTGCTCAACGGCGTCTATGTTGCGGTTATCCGTACGGCCGACGGGACGGCAGTGGCGAAAGTAGCGATCGCCAGGTAGCGAAGCTTATGAAGATGCGAAACTCCATAAAGATATTGACTTTAGCGGGCGTCTTCCTTATTTTGGGAAAAAGTTGCCCTTCTCTTTTTGCGCAGAATGGCGATGGCGGCACGAGCAGCCTGTTCACGGACGGCGGAGTCGGGGCGCGCGCCCTTTCGCTCGGCAGCGCCTTTGTTGCCCTTTCCGATGATCCAACTGCGGTGTACTGGAACCCGGCCGGTCTCGATTATATTCAGAAGAAAAGCGCCTCCTTTTTCTACACCGGCCTCGATTTTGGCGCCAGTTACAGTTTTATCGGGTTCGCATACCCGACGCTGGCAATCGGCGCATTCGGTGTCGGCTGGGCGCGGATTGGAACGGATGGCGTGCGCCAAACAGACAGCAATGCCAATACGCTGGGCAACGGCAGCCTGAGCGAAAACGAGTTCTATTTTTCCTATGCGAAACAGATACGGTCATCGCTGAGTATGGGCGGCAGTTTGAAGCTGCAACGGCAATCATTCTCTTTTGGCAAGGTCGCTGATACCGGAATCGGTCTGGACATCGGCTTGCTATACCGGCCGGTGTTCGACAACGTCCTGTTGAGCAATTTTCGTTTTGGCTTGAATTTTCAAAATATTATCGCCCCGAAAATAAAATTGGTCGAACGCTCAGTGACGACACCGTACAACATCAAGGCCGGACTTTCGAAGGTCTTACCTTTCAGCGATGGCAGCGCTTTGCGCTTTGTGTTCGATGTCGACAAAGGCAAAACCGCGTCCTCTTCGATGCATGTCGGAACAGAGTATTCCTTTCACGATCAGGCCAACCTTCGGGTCGGCTTCAACGACGGGCAGGTGGCCTTCGGCGCCGGCGCCCGTTACGGCAGCTTCCACATCGATTACAACTACGGCAGTTTTTTTGACGGCGCCGATTTCGGGGCAGGTCACCGCCTCACCATCACGATGGACATCGGCAAGACGCGGACGGAATTGGCCCGGCTGGCAAAAGAGCGGCAGGAGCGGGCACTGCAGGTCAGAGTCGGCAACGAACTCTGGTTCAACGCTGAAACCGACTACAACAACAGCCTGGAAAGCGGCAGAAAAAAATATCGTAATCTGGATTACCTGGGCGCGTTTGTGGACTTTTCCAGCGCTCTGGAATCGGCCGAGACCATGCAGGAAATATCGATGCGGCTGCGCGGGCAGACCACGGATGACCCGGAAGCCAACATGCGGGTCGAGACCGCCAACTCCTCAATCCAGGAAGCGCAAAGCTATCTCGCATTGGCCGAGGCGAGGAGCGATTCTGTACGCCGTGAGGAGCAAAAAGAGATCATTCTGCAGGCGCGGCAGTCGGCGATAGAGAAGGATTTGCGGGATTTTATTCTCGAGCACAAGGAAAAGGGCATCGCTTTCTTCAAGGGCGGCTACTACAATCGCGCCATCAATGAATGGCAACTGGCAGTCGATCGCATTACGAACTCCAATTTGACGAACCTGCCGAGCTGGGTTGCGGAGGTGAAGCTGCAACTCGAAAGCGATATTAAAACCGCGGAAAAGCAGCTCAAGGGAAATATTCGCGAGACGATCAAGAAGGCCGATGCGCTGGCGGGCAGGGGGCAGTTCATTCAGTCCCTGAATGTGCTCAACAGCATTCGGGGCGAGGGCTTGTCTGAAAGCGAGCGCAAGCAGGTGAACGACCGCATCCGCCGGTATCAAAACCAGTTGAGTTTCGATCAGAAGTATGACGAGGGCGTACGGCTCTACGCGCGGAAGGAGTGGAAACGGGCCGCAGAGGCATTTGCCGCAGCCCTCAAGAGTCGCCCCGGCGACGCCAAGGCCAAGCGCTATTTCGAGGACGCGCAAGCCCGGGCCGTCGCTACCGTTCAGCAGATGCCGCCGAATCTCAGGGTGAAATACTCCCGCGGCGTGGCGCTCTACCGGCAGGCCAAGTACCAGGAAGCCCTCGATATCTGGGAACAGATCCGGCTGGTGCAGCCGTACAACAAGACGATCCTGGATGCGATTGACCGGGCCCGAAACCGATTGAGACAGTAAGCAACGAACATGCTTAAGCAAGTAGACAAACAAGAGCTCAAAGTCCCGGCACATATCGACTATCTCGGCGATTTGCGCGATTTTGTGACCCAGATCGGGCGCAAACACCATTTCTCCGATAAGGTCGTCAACGCTTTCAAGCTGTCGGTAGATGAGGCTGCGACCAATATCATCCGCCATGCCTACCGCGATTCAGAAGGTGGCCTGACTGTCCGCGCCATCGTCAAGAAGAACAGCCTCACGCTCAGCATCATCGACCAGGGCATCTTTTTCGACCCGAAGCGGGTGAAAGATCCGGACCTGAACCGCTACGTCGATATCGGGAAGAAGGGCGGGCTCGGTATTTTCATCATGCGCAAGCTGATGGATGAAATCGACTACCGCAAGACCGAGGAAGGCAACGAACTTCGCATCACCAAGTATCGGGAGAGCGAGGACAAGAAACGCCTGTTCAAGTCGGTCGGAAATATTCCCTTCACCATCAAGGCGCAGTATTTCTTTCGGGCCATCGCTATCCTTACTCTGATGACAGCCATCGGCTATCTTTATTTTTTTTTAAAGACCGATGATGAGCTGATATCGGATTTTCTTGCCGCTTCCAAAAGCACCACCAGCACCATCGTCAACCGCATCAGTTCGGCCAGCGCCGCCGACTTCGAGTTTGTAGAAGATATCGTCTATCCAATCGAAGAGGAATACACCGGCAAGATCGCCCGGATTTCCGTCGAGGACAGCCTCGGAATCATTGCGTACAGCAGCAACGTGGGCGAAATTCTGAGCGAGTTTCATCGTGCCGCCGCGGCCGAAAGCGTGGAACCGGCCGTCTACAAGTACGCGCTGGAACCCGGCGGAGAGGTGTACTACGAAGTCGAGGCGCCGATCGTCATCAAAGAGACCGGCGTCGTTTACGGCAAAGCTCATATCTTTTTCTCAGCCCATGGCACTGAGGCGCAGATCTCGGCCATCCGACTGAACAGCCTGCAGTTCGCCCTTTTTATCCTGGGCCTGAGCTACGCCGGTGTTGCTCTGCTCATCTATCTGGTCATGAATCCATTTCGCAAACTCTCCGAGTGGGTCAAGCATCTCGGCCAGGGCGAGGTCGGGGACGAGATGGACATCGACGAGTCGACCGAGATCGGCGAAATTGCACGCGCGTTCAGCGATATTCAATCGAAATTCCGCGATTCGCAAAAGAACCTGGCCGATCAGGAGCGCCTGCAAAAAGAAATGCAGGTGGCACAGGAGATCCAGCAGACACTGCTGCCGATGGAATTCCCTGAACTTGAAGGGTACCAGTTGGCAGCCTTCTATGAAGCGGCGAAAGAGGTTGGCGGCGATTACTACGACTTTGTGGAAGTCGATAAGGATACTTTGGGCATCGCCGTGGCCGACGTTTCGGGCAAGGGCGTTCCCGGTTCCCTGGTCATGACGATGATCCGGACCGCGCTGAGAACGGAGGCGCGTGGCCTCAAAGACGCCGCGGAAGTACTGACACGGGTAAATGCATTTGTCAGCAACGACATCAAGAAGGGCATGTTCGTCACCGTCTTCTATCTTATCGTCGATTCCCGGCGGCGCAGACTCAACTATGCCAGTGCCGGCCATAACCCGATGATCCTTCATCGCAGCAGTACCGGACAAACTTACTATCTCAACCCCAAAGGATTTCCCATTGGCGTTCAACTGCCGGACAAGGATTCGTTTGCCAAGTACATCGAAGCGGACACAATCCAGCTCGCTAAGGACGACATCCTGCTGCTCTACACCGACGGCATCACCGAAGCGATGAATTCGCGCCGGGAGCTGTACGGTGAGGAGCGGCTGCAGCGCGCGTTGAACCGCTTCGGCTCATTCCCGGCGACGAAATTTATCGAGCGGCTTAAGGACGACATCTATTCCTTTACCGAGGGAGCCGCTCAGTACGACGATATCACCCTGGTTGCAGTCAAGGAGGAATCGAATCGCGAGGAGGACGAGCTGCGCCGGGCGAAGGAGGTTTATCGCCTGGCCGGGGAGGGCGCGAGTGTCAAGGATGCCTGCGAACAGGTCAACATGCCTGTTTCGGCCTACTACAACAAATACAGGAAGTTTTTCGAGGATCAGGGCGTCGACGCATTTGAAATCGATGAGTCGATTTCCGTAGAGGCGAAACACCTCAGCATCGAGGAAAAGAGCAAGATCTTCGATATTATTCAGAGCCGCCCGGAATACGGGGCTGCGCGCATCCGGGAAGAGCTGAACAGCGAAAAGTACAACTTCACCGTGCTGACCGAGAGCAAGATATACGAAGAGCTTGTGCGCAACCGCTTGAACACCAAAGCGCTTCGCGAGGCTTACGTCAGCAAAGCGAAACGCAGCCGCAGGCGGATCAAGCCGCCGGGGACGCCCTTGATGACCCTGGACGGCAAGGTGGTGATTCGTGAGCCCGAAACGCCAACGCCGACAACCCCCTGGACCGGCCCCACGTCGTATCCGGAAGAACCGGTGGATACCGTTCCATCCGAGGCCGACAGCCGCTCCGAGTCCCCGCCGCTTGAAAGCCCGGATGCTTTGCGCGATGCGCCGGACAGTGGGCCGCCCGCGGGAACGGTTTTTTCCGAGTTTGAAGCAGATATTTTCATCGACAATCCGCTCGAAGAGGTGCTGGCCAAGGCTCCGCCGGAAACGGCAGAGTCTCCGGCCGAACAGATACCAGGTCCGGCCGATGCGCCCGTGGATTCGGATGCCGATCTTGCGGAATCGGCTACAGCGTCTGGCGGCAGCGCCGACGATGCGGAAGTTGATTCGCCGGCAGAAGACTTCCTGCCCTCTGAGCAGGATGTTTCTTTGCTGGAAGATTTTTCTTTCGATGAGCTCTTCGCTGAAGGCACGACCGTAGACGACGACTCCTTCGA
>CAZTNL010000133.1:5326-7427 GCA_964614885.1 uncultured Calditrichaceae bacterium
GACCCGGAGGATGTGGCGGAGGACACTCCGGAGACCGCAGACCCGGCTGCGCCGGTGATGGAGGGTGTCGACGCGGATAGCGTTCTCAAAGAAGAATCAGCGGATGAAGCAGAGGTGTCTGCTGAACAGCAGGAGGTGGAGCATGTCGCCCTTTCCTCTGAGGAGAGTGAAAGCTCGATGGCGATGGCCTCGCTGGACGAGCTGCTGGACGATCCGAGGCTGAGCGAATTGGATGAGGAGGATGATTTTGTCGTCTCCACCGAAGAAGCGCCGGCAGAGACCGTCACGCCGCCGGCAAGCGAGGAGGACGAGACCGTTTCCTTTTCCGACTTAATTCAGGCTATTGACGAGGAAATCGTGTATGTCGCGGAGTCGCCGAAGGAGCAGAGGCCTGAGAGCAGCGAACAGCCGATACTGACTGAAAGGGCGGACGAGAAACAACCAGCGAGTGTTGCCGGCAGAGCGGATTTGCCCAGGGAGAACGGAAGCGCCAACGGGCATTCTCTGGAAGAGCACGCTACGGCGCAGGTTCCCAACGAGACCAATCGCGAAGCAGTGCTCGTCGACGGCATCAAGTACTACAAGAACAACGAGTACGACAAGGCGATCGCCGAGTTCAAGAAGGTACTGAGTCTCTATCCCGACTACAAGGAGGCGCACAGCATCCTCGGCAATGCTTATTTTCGAAACAAGATGTACAACGAGGCGGCCATCGAGTACCAGAAGGTCAAGGAGATCGACCCTGAAGACATCACCGCATACGAGAACATGGGGGTGATTTACGCCAACCGGGGCGAGTATCGTGAGGCGGTCGGCGAGTGGAAAAAAGTGATTGAGTTGAGTCCGACAAGGGTCGATATTGAAGATAAGATCAGAAGGGCCTTGCGTCTCATATAAATAATAAATAACATTGCAACAGTTGCAACTATCGGCTGCAATCTATTGACTTTTTACGCAGGTTGTGCTATATTCCACACTGTTATTCCTGCACCAATTAGAATCGTTTTAGGAGCTATCCATGGAAGGCATTCAGGTATCTGTCGAAACAACCGGACCTGGCCAGAGCATCTCGGTCATCAGGGTTGGCGGGTATATCGATACTACCACATCTGCTGAACTCGAGCATTCGCTGTCGTCTCTCTTGAAATCCAACCGGCACAATATTGTCATCGATCTTGGCGACGTGGACTACATCAGCAGCGCGGGGTGGGGAATTTTCATCAGCGAGATAAAGGGGATCCGCGAAAAACGTGGGGATCTAAAACTCGCACGGATGATCCCAGATGTCTATGAGGTTTTCGAGCTCCTGGAGTTCCACTACATCCTAAAGGCGTTCGATTCGGTTGAGGATGCGGTCGCCGATTTCGACCAGAACCTGGTGCTGGGTGGTGACGTGCGGCCGCCCGTTCAGAGTTCCAATGGCGCAGACGGTCAGCAGAAGGCCGGTGGCGTCGTGACCGCGCAGTCCGGCCCAGCCGTAGCGCAGGCGCAGGGAGGCTTCAGCGATGACTCCGGGTTCGAGTCTATCGAAGAAAAGTTGCAGCAAATCGTCGTTGAGCAACCGGACGCCGGGCTTTTTCAGCTGATAAAAGCCTTAAACAGTCCACGCTTCGGCAATATCAAGCTAGGGTGGTTTGAGATGCGCAAGCATTTGAAATTGCTAAATTTGGATTCGAAGAAAAAACGCGTGGCCTATTTCAAACAGAAGAGTTTCGGATAGGAACACAGCGTCGCGTTGCAGCGGCCGGTGCAGAAAGAGCGCAAAGTTGGTCCCGGGCCGAAGTCCCGGGCAGCACGTATCTGTATGTTCGCGCTCTGAGGCCTTGGCCGCAGAGCTCCCTTCGGGTTTTACCATTCCTTTTTTCTCGAAAACGTGTTTGTAGATCAAATAAAAATTAACGTGCAGGCCGGCAACGGCGGCAGCGGGTGCGTGAGCTTTCGCCGCGAAAAATACGTTGCCAAAGGCGGTCCCGACGGCGGTGATGGCGGTGATGGCGGCGATGTCATATTGGAGGCCACCACCGACATGATGAGCGTGTTGGAGTTCAGGTATCGTCCAAACTTCATGGCTGAACGAGCCGAACATGGGATGGGCAGCGAT
>CAZTNL010000134.1:0-7411 GCA_964614885.1 uncultured Calditrichaceae bacterium
CCTCTTCCTCAGGCTCGATGTCAAAGTTAATGAACAGCTGAATATGGTCTTTCAGGATCTTTGCCGCGTAGGTCAGCGCGTCATCGGGCGTTATGCTGTCGTCTGTCTCCACCTCGAGGGTCAGCTTCTCGTAGTCCGTTCGGTCCCCAACACGCGTATTTTCAACCTGATAACTTACGCGACGAACCGGCGTATAAATCGCGTCGATCGGAATGGAGCCGATCGGCTGATCGGGCAGCTTGTTCTCGTCAGCGCGCACGTAGCCATGGCCGCGCGAAATGCGGAGCTCCATGTCAAAGTTTGCGTCTTCATTGAGTGTGGCGATATGTTTTTCCGGGTTCAGGATTTCAAATTCCATACTTCCGTTTTGAATATCGCCCGCCTTGAACTCACGCGGCCCCGACAACGACAACGTCACCTTCTCGGGTCTCTTGTTCAGAAGCTTGAGCCGGACTTCCTTGAGATTCAGGATAACGTCCGCCACGTCTTCCACCACGCCGGGAATTGTGGTAAACTCATGCAAAACCTTGTCGACACGAATCATCGAGATCGCGGCGCCAGGCAGGCTCGAGAGCAGGATTCTGCGGAGCGAGTTGCCGATGGTGACACCGAAGCCTCTCTCCAGAGGCTGCACCACAAACTTGCCATACGTGCTCGAATAACTCGTCTCATCAATTTCGATGCTCTCCGGCATCTGTAAATTGGGCCAATTCATGTTTTAAAGTCTCCCTACAAGCTAAATTGGTTACTTGGAATAAAGCTCGACAATCAGAGACTCATTGACTTCCAGAGGCATGTCTGCCCTGGCAGGATTGCTGACCAAAGTCCCTTTGAGCCCGGCCTTGTCCAGATCGAGCCACGGCATCAGCTTACCTTCGCGCATCTTTTTCATCGAGTCATGTATAATTGCAAGCCGCTTGCTCTTCTCCTTAACCTGCACGACGTCACCCGGGCGCAAGATGTATGACGGAATGTTGACCAGACGCCCGTTGACCATAAAATGGCGGTGTCGAACGAGCTGGCGGGCGGTTTTACGCGAGGCGGCGAATCCGAGCCGATAGACCGTGTTGTCAAGGCGCCTCTCCAGCAGCTGCAACAGATTCTCGCTGGTGATGCCCTTTTGCCGCTCGGCTTTTTCGAAATAGTTTCTAAATTGGGTTTCGAGAAGCCCGTACATGCGACGGACTTTCTGTTTTTCCCTCAACTGAATGCCGTATTCAGATTGTTTGAATCGTCTCCGCGTACCGTGCTGGCCCGGAGGATATGCCTTTTTTTCCACCGGGCATTTGGGCGTGGTACACTTCGAACCTTTTAGGAAAAGCTTCTGCCCTTCTCGTCTGCAAAGCTTGCAAACCGGACCAACGTATCGTGCCATTAACTTTTGCGACCTCCAGATTTATATATTACACACGTCTGCGCTTTGGCGGACGGCATCCATTGTGCGGGATTGCGGTTACGTCCTTAATAGCGGTGATTTCCAGGCCAGCCGCCTGCAGCGATCGCACCGCAGATTCCCGCCCTGAACCAGGCCCTTTCACGTAGACCTCAACCCGTTGCAGACCAAGATCTTTCGCCTCTCGGGCGGCGGACTCTGCCGAAAGCTGCGCGGCAAAAGGCGTGCTTTTGCGCGACCCTTTAAACCCGAGCTTGCCGGCTGACGCCCATGAAATCACGTTACCGTACTGGTCTGTAAGCGTGACGATGGTGTTGTTGAAGGTTGCCTTGATGTGGGCAACGCCATTGGCTTCAACTTTTTCCTTTTTCTTACCGCGTGTTCTTTTCGGTGGTGCCATGAATCAGAGCCTCTCGACTTTTGCCTAACGTTTACGACTTCTTCTTGTCTTTGCGTTTGTGTGTGTTCGTTGCCCGCGCGAAGGCAGACCCCGACGGTGACGCAATCCCCGGTAGCAACCGATGTCCATGAGACGCTTTATGTTCATGGTC
The DNA here is from genome assembly GCA_964614885.1 of uncultured Calditrichaceae bacterium. Classification (GTDB taxonomy): domain Bacteria; phylum Zhuqueibacterota; class Zhuqueibacteria; order Oceanimicrobiales; family Oceanimicrobiaceae; genus JAJDAG01. The sequence continues at coordinate 1,945 of CAZTNL010000134.1, forward strand.
ACTTCGGTCCTGAGGGCACCTTCAACCTTATAATCCTTTGTCAGAACGGCACGGATCTTGGTGACGTCATCGTTGGACAGATCCTTCACCCGGACATTTTCGTCCACTCCGGCATCTCTGAGAATGTTCCTCGAGCTGGAAAGACCGATCCCGTAAATATAGGTAAGGCCAATCAGTACGCGCTTATCCTTTGGTAAATCAACACCCGCTATACGAGCCAAAACAAACCTCCTGGATCTTCGATTTAGAATTAACCCTGGCGCTGCTTATGCCGCGGGTTTTTGCAGATTACGAGTACCCGGCCTTTTCTCCGGATAATCTTGCAGTTGTCGCATATCTTTTTCAAAGAAGAACGTACCTTCATTTGTCAATGCCTCATTTATACCGGTAAGTAATGCGTCCACGGCTGAGATCGTAAGGCGAAAGCTCCAGCGTCACCTTGTCTCCTGGCAGAATTTTGATGAAATGCATCCGCATTTTCCCAGAAATATGTGCCAGAACCTTATGCCCATTCTCGAGTTCCACCCGAAATGTCGCATTGGGCAGCGTTTCAACGATGGTTCCATCTACCTTTATTGCCGGTTCTTTTGCCATAACCTAGTTGTAAACCGTTAAGATTTCAGCGCCGCCATCCGCCACAACCACTGTATGTTCGAAGTGGGCAGAGGGCATCCCGTCCAGCGTGACGACGGTCCAGTTGTCCCCGAGCGTCCGAACCTCGAACGTCCCCATATTGACCATAGGCTCGATTGCCAGCACCATGCCTGCCCGCAAACGCGGGCCCGAATTCGGTGCGCCGTAATTGGGAATTTGCGGATCCTCATGCAAGTCCCGTCCAATACCATGGCCGACCAGCTCGCGCACCACGGAAAAGTTTGCGCCTTCAACCTCCTGCTGAATAGCGTGCGAAACGTTTGACAACCGTGCCCCGGCCTTCACCTCGCGCAATCCCTTGGCCAGAGACTCCTGCGTAACCTGCATCAACCGTGCCCGCGCCTCACTGATTTCTCCCACCGCAAATGTTCGGGCGCTGTCACCAAAGAAACCATCGAGCTCAGCGCCGATATCAACGCTGACAATCTGCCCCTCCTCCAGCTTTCTCTTTCCCGGTATTCCATGCACAACCTCATCCTCGACTGAAATGCAACTGCTTGCCGGAAAGCCCCGGTACCCCTTAAAGGCTGGTTTCGCGCCCTGAGCCACAATGAATTCTTCCAGATGCCTGTCGATCTGGCGCGTTTCCACACCCGGTTTAACCAAACTTTCAGCAAGTTTGAGCGCGCCGGCAACGATTGCACAGCTCTTCCGAATGCGCTCTATCTCGCGCTTGCTCCGAATATGAATCAACTTAGAATCTACGCCTGCCCTTCAGCTTGCTACTCCCCTGCATAAAACCGTCATAGTGACGCATCAGCAAGTGTGATTCGAGCTGTTGCAGGGTGTCGAGGGCGACCCCGACAATAATCAGCAGCGAAGTGCCGCCATAGAACGAAGCAAAGTTGTACGACACATTCACAAACCGCGTAATGATATATGGCAATATCGCTACAAAGGCCAGGCAAATCGACCCGGGCAGCGTGATCCTGGTCAGGATATTGTCGATAAATTCGGATGTCCGCTTTCCCGGACGCACGCCGGGAATAAAGCCACCGTACTTTTTCATATTATCCGCTACATCGACAGGGTTGAAAGCGATCGCGGTGTAAAAGTACGTGAAAAAGACAATCATCGTTCCAAACACAATCCAGTAGACCGCCGACTGCACATCAAAATAGCGAGAGATGTTGTTCATAAACTCGCTATTCGGAAAGAAGGTCAGCGCAGTCTGAGGTATAAACATGATAGACTGGGCAAAAATGATCGGCATAACGCCGGCCGTGTTGACCCGCAACGGGATGTGCGTGCTCTGGCCACCATACACCTTGCGCCCGACCACACGTTTGGCATACTGCACCGGTATCTTTCGCGTGCCCTGAGTAAGCGCCACGACACCTGCTATCGAAAGCACCATAACTCCGAGGAGGAAGACTTCGGTCAGAATGGCGCGATTGCCACCGGTTATCTGCTGATACTCATCGAGCACAGCGTTGGGGAAAGTGGCGATGATACCGATATAGATAATCAAAGAAATGCCGTTTCCGATGCCGCGCTCGGTGATCTGCTCGCCCAGCCACATGATAAGCACGGTGCCGGCGCACAGGGTAATCATCGTCATCAGGCGGAAACCCCACCCCTGAATCGGCACAACAGCCACGCCGGCATTGGTACGGATGCTTTCCAGAAAAATACTCACACCGTATGCCTGCATGGCAGAAATAAATACCGTTCCGTAGCGCGTGTACTGCGTAATCTTTTTGGTGCCTTCCTGGCCTTCTTTCTGCAGTTTCTGGAAATACGGCACAACCGCACCCAGCAACTGAATGATAATAGAAGCGGAAATGTACGGCATGATGCCGAGGGCAAAGACGGTCGCGCGGCGAAAAGCGCCACCGGCGAATAAATCATAGAGACTGAGCAGTCCCCGCCCCTGGCTCGCCTCGCTAAAAAAGGCAAGCAACGCCTCGCTGTTGATTCCCGGAATCGGCATATGCCCGCCTATCCGGTAAACCACGAGAATCACGAGCGTAAATATAATTCGCTGCTTCAGCTCAGGGATTTTGAACATACTCTGGAAGCCCTGAATCATAGCAGCGTCACCTTCCCGCCGGCCTTCTCGATTTTTTCCTTTGCGGAACCGCTGAACGCATGTGCGGAAATTTCGATCGCCTTGCCGATTTCACCATCTCCGAGCACCTTCACTGGCACGCTTCTCTTCCCGACAAGACCTTCCTTGAACATAATCTCCGGGGTGACATCCTTATCCTGCGACAGACGGCCAAGATCCTTAAGGTTCACAATCTGGAACTGCTTCTTGAAGATGTTCGTGAACCCGCGTTTCGGCACGCGTCGTTGCAATGGCATCTGGCCGCCTTCGAACCACGGCTTAATTTTCGAGCCCGACCGCGAACGCTGGCCTTTATGCCCCTTGCCGGAGGTACCGCCGTATCCGGACCCATGGCCGCGCCCTAGCCGTTTTCGCTTGCTTACAGAACCTGGCGCATATTTCAAACTACCTAAATCCATATCCTATCCCCTACCTAAGCAGATTCCACCTCAATGAGGTGCCTAACCTTGTCAATCATGCCTCTGATCTGCGGCGTATCTTCGTGCTCGACGGTGCGGTGCATGCGCCGCAAACCCAACGCCACCATGGTCCTTTTCTGGCTGATATGACGGCCAATAACGCTTCGGACCTGGGTAATCTTGATTTTATTTTTCTTTGCCATCGTACTTAGACTGTCATGGTTTTGTTAAAAACTTCTGAAATAGTGAGCCCGCGTTTGCGCGCCACCACGGCTACGTCCAGCAATTCCTCAAGTGCCGTCATTGTTGCCTTGACGACATTGTGGGGGTTGGCTGAACCCATCGATTTGGTCAAAATATCCTGAATTCCAGCGGCCTCGACGATGGCGCGAACAGCACCGCCGGCAATAACGCCGGTACCCGCTGAAGCGGGCTTCAGAAAAACCTTGCCGGCGCCAAATTTGCCCTTGATCGCGTGAGGAATGGTCCCCTTTACGATCGGGACGCGGATCAGGTTTTTCTTTGCATTCTCGGAACCCTTGGCGATAGCGCTGGTCACCTCGTTTGCCTTGCCCAGGCCGGTACCGACATGGCCGTTTCCGTCTCCGACAACGACAATCGCATTAAAACTGAACCGACGTCCACCTTTAACGACCTTGGCTACCCGGTTGATATTGATGACGCGCTCCTTCAAATCGAGCTCGCTCGGATTGATTTTCGCCATGTTCTTCAACTAAATCTCCATAGTTCTGATTTGAAACATTCCCGTCTTAGAACTTAAGACCGGCCTCACGCGCGCCATCAGCAACCGCTTTGACACGACCGTGATACAAATATCCGCCGCGGTCAAAAACGACCGACCCTACTTTCAGTTTCTTTGCTTTTTCAGCAATCGCTTTGCCGACAACTTTGGCGGCATCAATCTTTGTCTTCGCATCGCCGACGCTCTTCTTTAGATCGGGGGTCAATGTCGAAACCCCGGCCAGCGTTCTCTGGTCAACATCGTCTATCAACTGCGCATAGATGTTGCGCGCGCTGCGAAACACCGCCAGCCTCGGCCTTTCGGCGGTCCCTGAAATCTTGCGCCGAATTCTCGACCTCTTGTGCAGCCGCTTCTGAGCAGCAATGTTCATTTTAGTGGACATCTCAACCCTTCGTAATTTGCAGGTTACGCGGCCGTCTTGCCGGCCTTTCTACGTATCTGTTCGCCAGCATACTTCACGCCTTTGCCCTTGTACGGCTCAGGTGGCCGGAATGATCTAATCTTGGCGGCCACCTGACCGACGAGCTCCTTATCGATACCCCGTATCGTAAGATTGGTCGGCGACTCAGCCGTGATTTCGACACCCTCCGGCGGCACAAGCACAATCGGATGTGAGTAGCCCAACTGCAGCGTCAAACGATTGTTTCGTACCTCGCCCTTATAACCGACACCCACAATCTCCAGTTTCTTTTCAAACATGTTGGTGACACCTTCAACCATGTTTGCGATCAGGCTTCTGTACAAACCGTGAAGCGACATCGCCTGCTTCGAGTCGTCGGGTCGCGATACCACTATCTCGCCATCCTCAACTTTGACGCTCATGGATGGATCTACCGGAGTCGAAAGATTCCCCTTGGGCCCCTTGACGCTGACCACGGAGTTCTTGACCTCGACCTCGACACCACCGGGCACACTAATTGGATTTTTACCTACACGTGACAATTGGATACTCCTCCATAAAAAGTGCTACCAGACGTAGCAGACGACTTCTCCACCAACCTTGCGTTTTCTGGCATCCCGGTCAGACATAACGCCCTGTGGAGTCGACAAGATGGCGATGCCGAGATTATTGCGAACCCGCGGAAGCTCGGCACTCTTTACGTACCTGCGCAAACCTGGCGTGCTTACTCGTTTCAGACCGTTGATGACGCTGCTGCCATCCGTATCATATTTCAGATAGATACGGACGATGCCGCTCTTCTTGTCGTCGATGATCAGATAGTCTTTGATATACCCATATTCTTTAAGAATTCTGGTCAGACTTTTTTTGAAATTTGAGGCCGGAATATCAACCTTGGCGTGCTTGGCCTGCAAGGCGTTGCGCACGCGGGTCAGATAGTCGGCGGTTGTATCGGTCATGCTCATTATCAGAATTCCTCGCTTACCAACTAGATTTGGTGACGCCTGGAATCTTACCTTCGAGAGACAGCTCCCGAAAGCAAATTCTACACAGGCCAAATTTTCGCAAAAAAGCACGCGGGCGGCCGCAGCGGCCACAGCGGTTGTAGGCGCGAACACCGAACTTGGGCGTTCTTTTCTGTTTTGCAATCAATGATTTCTTAGCCAAATCGAACCTCGCTC
>CAZTNL010000135.1:0-7361 GCA_964614885.1 uncultured Calditrichaceae bacterium
TCTTGGTCTTGGGATCTTTTTTCTTGCGCGTAAAGAGCTTGGTGCTGATAACGATGCCTTTCATGCCGGTTGGAGCTTTCAGAGAGGCGTCTTTCACATCTCCGGCTTTCTCGCCGAAAATAGCCTTCAGCAGTTTTTCTTCCGGCGTCGGGTCCGTCTCTCCTTTGGGAGTCACTTTGCCTACGAGGATATCGCCCGCATTCACCTCGGCTCCGACGCGAATAATTCCGTTCTCGTCAAGGTCTTTGGTGGTTTCCTCGCTGACGTTCGGAATTTCCCGCGTCAGCTCCTCTTCGCCGCGCTTGGTGTCGCGCACCTGGTGCTCGAACTCTTCAATATGTATGGAGGTGTATATATCCTCCTGCACGACACGTTCCGAGAGAATAATGGCATCTTCGAAGTTGTAGCCGCGCCAGGGCATGTAGGCGACCAGCACGTTCCGGCCGAGCGCAAGCTCACCGTGGTCGGTCGCGCAGCCGTCGGCGAGCACGTCGCCCTTCTTGACGCGCTGCCCTGCTTCGACGATCGGGCGCTGGTTGACGCAGGTGTTCTGGTTTGTCCTGGCAAATTTGGTCAAACGGTAGCTGACCAGCTCGGCATCCTCGTAATCCCTCAACTTGCTGCTATCAAGCGCAGTGGCCGCCGAATCCGGATTCTTGCGTACAACGATCCGCCGGGCGCTGACCTTTTCGACAACGCCATTGACATCCGAGACGATCATCGCCCGCGAATCACGCGCCACTTTCGCTTCCATACCGGTCCCGACGAGCGGAGAGTCAGTGCGCAGCAAAGGCACAGCCTGTCGCTGCATGTTCGAGCCCATGAGGGCGCGGTTGGCATCGTCATGCTCCAGGAAAGGAATGAGCGCCGCCGCCGCCGATACCAGCTGGTTCGGAGAGACATCCATATAGTGAACCTCATCCGGGGGCACCACCGGGAAATCTCCACGGAAACGCGCCTTGATGCGCTCACGCTCGAAGCGTCCCTTGGCGTCCAGCGGTGCGTTCGCCTGTGCGATCACATACTGATCTTCGTCGTCTGCACTCAGGTAGTCGATGCTCTTCTTGACCACACCCTTGTCGACGCGGCGATACGGCGTTTCGATGAAGCCGAAATCGTTGATACGGGCAAAGGTCGTCAAAGATGAGATCAAGCCGATATTCGGCCCTTCAGGCGTCTCAATCGGACAGAGCCTGCCGTAGTGCGTATAGTGAACATCGCGGACCTCAAAGCCAGCGCGTTCCCGGGTGAGGCCGCCGGGCCCGAGCGCCGAGAGACGCCGCTTGTGCGTCATCTCGGACAGCGGGTTGGTCTGGTCCATAAACTGGGAAAGCTGACTTGTGCCGAAAAAGGTGTTTATCACGGCAAAAATCGTACGGGCATTCACAAGGTCCTGTGGCGTCAGATTTTCGCTGTCACGCAGATTCATCCGCTCCTTAATCGTCCGTGCCATGCGAGAGAGGCCAAGTGTCATCTGCGCAGACAACTGCTCGCCAACGGTCTTGATTCTCCTGTTGCCAAGATGGTCGATGTCGTCGGATCCACGCTTGCCGGCGCGCAATTCGAGCAAATATTTGATAATTGCCACGAAATCGTCGCGCGTCAAGACTGTGGTCTCGATGGGGATATCCAGAGAAAGCTTCTTGTTGACGCGGTAGCGCCCGACTCTGCCCAGATCGTACCGTTTCGCATTGAAGAACATGCGCTCGATAAGCCCACGGGCCGTATCCAGATCCGGGGCATCACCGGAACGCAGGTGACGATAAATCGCCTCCAGCGCTTCAGCCTCACTGTGCGTCGGATCTTTACGCAGGGTATTACTGAGCACGTCCGGACCGAGCACGGTGTCCTTCTTGAGCACGCGAACACTGGCAATACCGGCCTCTTTCAGAAGTCCAATGCTCTCTTCGGTAACTTCGGTGTTTTTTTCGAGCAGCAGTTCACCCGTTTCCTTGTTAATGACGTCGGAAACGGAAACGCGGCCGATTGCATCCTTGATAGTCCTGCCCTTGACCTTATACTCATCGACAACATCGAAAAGGTCGAGCAGATCCTTATCGGTCGAGAAGCCAAGAGCCCGCAGGAGCATGGTGACCGGAAACTTCTTTCTGCGATCGATATAGACATAGAGTACATCATTGATGTCCGTAGCAAACTCAACCCAGGAGCCGCGCAGCGGAATAATTCGGGCGGAGAAGAGTTTCGTGCCATTCGGGTGAAACAGATCGTCGAAAAAGACACCCGGAGAGCGATGTAACTGACTAACGATGATCCGTTCCGCGCCGTTGATCACAAAGGTGCCCCGGTCGGTCATGTAAGGCACGTTGCCGAGATACACAACCTGTTCGATCGTATCGACGAACTCCTTGCTGTCACCATACTCATCCTTGACCGACAATTTCAACTTTGCCTTCAAGGGAACCGAATAGGTGACACCGCGCTCCTGACACTCGATCACATCATACTTGGGCTTCTCGACGTAATACTCGGCGAACTCCAGGCAAAAATTTTCACGACTATCCAGAATCGGGAAAATGTTTTCGAAAACGGCCTGGAGGCCGGTGCCGGTTCTCTCGTCCGGCCTTTTGTCATCCTGAAGAAACTCGCGGAAGGATTTCAGCTGAATGTCGAGCAGATCTGGAAGATCAATGACCTGCTTCAGTTTAGAGAAGGACTTCCTGCCATTGCTTTGCATAAAAGAAACACCTAAAGGCTGTTCAATATCCCTGAGTTATTACAACTTAACAGCGCCCAAAAACACACAATCCTGTGGCCTCGATTTGACGCCACAGGGATTGTGTGTTTTTCGGAAAAACGACGCTATTTAATCTCAATGGTGGCGCCAACCTCTTCCAATTGCTTCTTCATGTCTTCAGCTTCATCTTTGCTGGCACCCTCTTTTACGGGGCTGGGCGCTCCATCCACGAGCTCTTTCGCTTCTTTCAATCCGAGCCCGGTAAGTACGCGCACAACCTTGATCACCTGAATCTTCTTGTCGCCAATTGCGGCCAGAACGACATCGAATTCGGTTTTCTCCTCAGCGCTTTCAGCGGGCGCGCCGGCAGCGGCGGGTCCGGCAGCAGCGACTGCGACCGGCGCCTGAGCCGTTACGCCAAACTTGTCTTCAATGGCCTTGACCAGTTCCGACAATTCCAATACGGTCATCTTCTCAATTTTTTCAAGAAGTTGGGTAACTCCCTTGCTTGCAGCCGACTTTTTCTCTTCTTTTGCTGCAGCTTCTTTAGCTTCTGCCATCATTGCCTCCGAATAGATAAGGATAATATGAAATACAATCTCACTAGCTATCTTGTTCTTTCTGCTCTCTCACTGCGTCCAAAGCGTAGGCGAGCTTGGAGAGAACAGCATTAAGCGAAAACGCAAAATTTGAAATGGGCGCCTGCAACACGCTGGCCAACTGGCTGAGCGCCCCCTCACGCGACGGCAGGCTCGCCAGATCGGCCACCCGTTCTTCGCCGAAAAGCGTGCCTTCGAAAAGACAGGCGCGCACAGTCAGCTTCTTATGTTTCTTGATGAAGTCATTGATAACCTTGGCCGGCGCGGCAGGGTCGTCCATCCCGAGCGCCAGGCCGGTGGGCCCTTCCAGGTAATCGACGATGTCCTCGCAGCCAGCGGCCTTCGAAGAAAGCTTTGCCAGCGTATTCTTGACAACGCGGTACTCGACCTGCGCTCCGGAAAAAGCCCGGCGCAACTCGCTGATTTCTTCAACATTCAGGCCCGTAAAATCGGTCAGGAAGACGCTGTTCGCTTCCTTCAGCTGCTCAGTAACTTCTGCAACAACTGCTTCTTTCTCTGGAGTAGGCATGTTCGGTTTTCCTAGATTTGTCCCGCTTATCGCGTCTCGCCAAGCACTTCAACCCGATCGACCGGCACACCCGGCCCCATCGTGCTCGACAAAACAACACCCTTAAGATATTGCCCCTTGGCAGCCGAAGGCTTTAACCGCATCACAGTCGCCATGAAGGCCAGCAAATTCTCACGCAGAGCACTGGCCTCGAAAGACGCCCGACCGATCGCGACGTGGAGAATTCCGTATTTGTCGACCCGAAACTCGATCTTACCGGCCTTCAACTCCCGAACCGCTTTGCCAACATCCTGAGTCACGGTGCCACTCTTCGGGTTCGGCATCAGACCGCGCGGGCCGAGAACGCGCCCGAGCTTTCCTACCGCGCCCATCGAATCCGGGGTGGCGACAATGACATCAAAATCCAGCCAACCACCCTCGATTTTCTTGATATAGTCGTCGAAACCGACATAATCGGCGCCGGCTTCTTTGGCTTCTGCTTCCTTGTCGCCTTTGGTCAGAACCAGGACCCGGACTTCCTTACCGGTGCCGTGCGGCAGCGATACCGTGCCACGCACGACCTGTTCGGCGTGCCGCGGATCGACGCCAAGCTTCACCGCCACCTCCACCGACTCGTCGAACTTCGCCTTGGCGCCCTTCTTGATGAGGTCAACCGCATCCTCGACCGAATAATCTTTCCCGGCTTCCACCAGGCTCGCTGCCTCTTTGTATCGTTTCCCGCGTTTCATCGCTCTCTTACCAGTTTGAAATTATTTGACCAACAGGCCCATGCTTCTGGCGGTGCCCTCAATCATCAACATGGCCGCCTCGATATCGTTGGCATTCAGATCCACCATTTTCGCTTCTGCGATCTCCTGAACCTGCTGCCGCGTCACCGTACCTACTTTATCGCGGTTCGGCTCACCTGACCCCTTTTCCAACCCAGCCGCTTTTTTCAAAAGCACCGCTGCCGGCGGCGACTTGGTAATGAATGTAAAGGAACGGTCCGCATAAACGGAAATGACAACCGGAATAATCAGCCCCTGCTTGTCCTGTGTCTTTGCATTGAATGCCTTGCAAAATTCCATAATATTGACGCCGGCCTGCCCTAAAGCTGGCCCAACCGGCGGCGATGGATTGGCACTTCCTGCCGGAATTTGCAACTTGATCGTCGATATGATTTTTTTAGCCATTTAGGACAAATACTCCTTTCAACCTATTTCTCGAGTTCCACCTGAAGGAAATCCAGCTCGACCGGAGTCGACCGCCCAAAAATGCTCACCGTCACCTTCACCTTCTTCTTCTCGCGATTGACCTCTTGAATGAATCCGGTAAAGTCGGTAAACGGGCCATCAGTCACGCGAATAGGATCGCCAAGGCGAAACGGGACATCCACAATTTCTTTGCCGACACTATCCTCAACGCGACCGAGAATGCGGTCCACTTCATCCTGGTGCAACGGTTCCGGCCGGTTTTGCGGGCCGACGAAATTTGTGACGCCAGGCGTATTGAGAACCAGATACTGGGTTTCTTTATCGAGCACGAGCTCAACCAGCATATACCCCGGGAAGAACACCTTGTTCTTGATGCGGCGCTTTCCCTCGCGCATTTCAGTCACTTCTTCCGACGGAACAAGCACCTGGGTGATACGCTCTTCTAGTCCCCTGTGCGCGATCTCGTTTTCGAGATAGGCCTTGACCTTCTTTTCATGCCCGGACAGCACATGAATAGCGTACCACTTTTTTTCAAGTTCACTCAAAAAAACCCCTAAAAAATCAGCTTCAAAATTCTTGTCAATATCGTATCTGACATAAAAATGAACACGACAAACAGCAGCGACAATACGATCACCACGATGGTAGAGCTACGCAACTCATCGTACGTCGGCCAATTCACCTTCGACATCTCGACATTGACGTCGGCAAAAAACTTCGACACGCCTTCAATTAGCTTCATTTGAGCACAAGTTAGTGAGAAATTTCAGACCGTTACCTAGCAGGTGAGGCAGGAATTGAACCCGCAACCTCTGGTTTTGGAGACCAGTGCTCTGCCAGTTGAGCTACTCACCTGTAAAGACCCGCTAACGGGTTTCCTTGTGCGGCGTGTGCTTATTGCAGGTTCTGCAATATTTCTTGTACTCCACCCGCGCTGTGTGAACCCGCTTGTTTTTCGTCGTTGTATAGTTGCGATTCTTACACTGTGTACATTCTAAAACCACAAGAACACGCATGATCGCTCCGCACGTATCGTTTATAATATCCGTTAAAAAGAGCCCACGACCGGGATTGAACCGGTGACCTCATCCTTACCAAGGATGCGCTCTACCGACTGAGCTACGTGGGCATTCAATTCTGAGCGGGAGACGGGATTCGAACCCGCGGCCCACAGCTTGGAAGGCTGTTACTCTACCATCTGAGTTACTCCCGCTTACTACGCCAGCCACACGAACACCAGCAGTGGAGAGGGGAGGATTCGAACCTCCGAAGGCTATGCCGACAGATTTACAGTCTGTTCCCTTTGGCCACTCGGGTACCTCTCCAAGCATAAAAAAGAGCCACCAGCAGGAATCGAACCCGCGACGTCCTCATTACAAGTGAGGTGCTCTGCCAGCTGAGCTATGGTGGCATCAAATCTGAAAAATCAATGTGTTGTTTTCCCCTAAATGGGTGAAATCTCAGATAAAATACAGCCTCATAATATATAAATTAAAGACAAATTGTCAAGAACTTTATCAACAACTTTCGTTGATAATTCTTCTATCCCGCATCGTTACGCCAGCGCGTAGAGCCCGACCTATCTTCTAAGACAATCCCGTTTTCCGCCAGCGCCTTGCGGATTTTATCCGCCAACTCCCATTCCTTTTTCGCCCGCAGATCCTGCCGAACCTCGACCAAAAGGTCAAGGAGCCTGTCCACCAGACCCGACTCGTCGGCGGGCGCGTCACGGTCAACTACGCCCAGAACATCGTCAAATGCGTCGATCAACTCCTTGAGCTGCCGCAGCCGCCGCAGGTCGTCACCTGTCCGGGATGTCCGCGCAAGGAGTTTGTTTCCTTCCCGAACCAGGTCGAACAGGATGGCCAGCGCGCCAGGAGTATTGAAATCGTCAGACATCGCATCGACAAAAGAGTCGCGAGCCTTATCGAAAAAACCGCCGGCCGCGGCGGATTCCGAAGCGCGTTCTGCTTCGCTCACGGCAGCGCTGAGATTCTCATAGAATATTTTCAACCTTGACACGGCGCTGCCTGCCGACTGCAAACCCTCTTGCGTCAGGTCGATGGGGCTGCGATAATGCTTCTGCAGAAAGAACATTCGCAACACATTCGGGCGGTAATGCTTCAGAACCTCCCGCACCGTGCGAAAGTTACCCAACGACTTTGACATCTTGTCACCGTCGATCTGCAAAAAGCCGTTGTGCAGCCAGTAGCGCGCGAACTGTTTTCCGGTGGCGCACTCGCTCTGCGCGATCTCATTCTCGTGGTGCGGAAAGACCAGGTCGGCGCCGCCGGCGTGTATATCGAAACTCTCGCCAAGGTACTTCATCGACATTGCGGAACATT
>CAZTNL010000136.1:0-5257 GCA_964614885.1 uncultured Calditrichaceae bacterium
GGTGCATCGCCGGGTGCTCTACGGTATGAGCGAACTTGGGTTGCGGCCAAACTCCGCTTATAAGAAGAGTGCCCGAATCGTCGGAGAGGTGCTGGGTAAGTACCACCCCCACGGAGACACCGCAGTTTACGACACGATGGTGCGGATGGTGCAGGACTTTTCCCTGCGCTACCCGCTGGTAGACGGGCAGGGAAACTTCGGCTCGGTGGACGGTGATTCGCCGGCGGCGATGCGCTACACCGAAGCCCGCATGGCCCGGATCGCGATGGAGGTGCTGCGCGATCTGGAAAAGAACACGGTTGACTTTGCTCCCAACTTCGACGAGTCGCTCAAGGAGCCGACGGTCATGCCGTCTGTGTTGCCGAATCTGCTCGTCAACGGGTCTTCCGGAATCGCGGTGGGCATGGCCACGAACATCCCGCCTCACAATCTCCGCGAAGTCATCGACGCGCTGGTGGCGATGATCGAGGAACCTGATCTTTCAATCGAGCAGATCATGCAGTACATCCACGGGCCTGACTTCCCGACGGCGGCGATCATTTATGGGGCAGAGGGGATCGGAGAAGCCTACCGGACCGGCCGGGGGCGCGTTCGCATTCGTGCCCGCGCAAACACGGAAATACTGAAGAACGGCCGCGAGCGAATCGTCGTCAGCGAGCTGCCCTATCAGGTCAACAAAGCCAACCTGATGGAAAAAATCGCCGCCCTGGTTCGCGAAAAGAAGCTCGAGGGCATCTCTGATGTTCGCGACGAATCCGACCGCGACGGCATGCGAATGGTTATTGAACTCAAACGCGACGCGCAGGCCGAGGTGATTCTGAACCAGTTGTACAAGCACACCCAGATGCAAACGACATTTGGCGTGATCATGCTCGCTCTGGTCGAGGGACGGCCGAAGGTTCTGACCCTGAAGGAAGTCCTCGAACATTTTCTTAGGTTTCGTCACGATGTCATCGTGCGCCGGACGCAATTCGATCTCGACAAGGCAGAAAAGCGCGCCCACATTCTCGAAGGCTTGAAGATTTGCCTCGACAACATCGACAAGATCGTTGAGCTCATAAAGAAATCGAAAAGCCCGGAGCTGGCCAGGGCGGCCTTGATGAAAAGTTTCAAACTGTCCGAGGTTCAGGCGCAGGCGATTCTGGACATGCGCCTGCAACGATTGACCGGGCTGGAACGAAAGAAGATAGAAGATGAATACCTCGAGCTGATCAAGCTGATCGAGAAACTGCGGTCCATTCTCGACAGCCGCGAGCAGAGGATGCAGCTTATAAAGGAAGAACTCATTGCCATCAAGGAAGAGTATGGTGACGCTCGCCGTACCGAAATCATTTCACAGACGACCGACTTTACGATCGAAGACATGATCGCGGAAGAGGACATGGTGATTACCATTTCCCACACCGGCTTTATCAAGCGGATTCCGGTGACCACCTACCGCCGTCAGTTGCGCGGGGGACGCGGGTTAACCGGCGCCTCGACCAAGGAAGAGGATTTCATCGAACACCTGTTCGTCGCCTCGACCCACAGCTACATGCTGTTTTTCAGCAATACCGGCAGATGCTACTGGCTCAAGGTTCACGAGATTCCTCAGGCAGGACGGGCGACAAAAGGCCGTGCCATCGTCAACCTGTTGCAAGTGGAAAAGGGCGAGCGCGTCGCCGCCATCGTCAATGTTCGCGACTTCAGCGAGGAAGCGTACATCGTGATGGCCACCAAACGCGGCATTATCAAGAAGACGGACCTCTCCGCCTACAGCAACCCGCGCCGCGGCGGCATCAACGCCATTACCATCCGGGAGGGCGACGATCTCATCGATGCCCGTATCTCAAACGGCAGCCACGACATCCTTCTCGGTACCCGAAAAGGACTCTCCATCCGCTTTCACGAAAATGAAGTCCGGGCGATGGGCAGAACCGCCTCCGGGGTCAAGGGAATCACGCTTGCCGCGGACGACGCCGTCGTCGGGATGATCGTAATCAAGCGGGAAGGAACCGTGCTGGTCGTGACCGAGCTGGGTCTTGGCAAGCGGACCGCGCTCAGCGAATATCGCGTCAGCCACCGGGGCGGAAAGGGTGTTTTTACCCTGAAAGTGACCGAAAAAACCGGCGAACTCGTGACCCTCAAGGAGGTTGTGGACGAAGACGACATCATGATCATCACGACCAATGGCGTGCTGATCCGGCAATCGGTCAAGAAGCTGAAAGTTCAGGGCAGGAACACTCAGGGTTTCAGGCTCATCCGTCTCGATGAAAGCGATCGCGTAGCGGATGTTGCCCGTGTTGTTCGTGAGGAAGACGCTGAAGGAGAGAATGGCGTCGCCGGACAGACGGACGAGAACAACGAGTAGCAGACATCCGAGTCGGAAAAAGACAGGCTCGTGACGGCAAAGACCATCAAAACAGAATCCGAACGGCAGGCGCAGCTCTTTGTGGAGCGTGTGCTCGACGGAAAGAAAACGCTCGCGCTGCGCGAAATCCTTGCAGAGGAAATGCCGGATATCCTCGCCGCAGTAGCGCACTACCGTGCCAAGAGAATGTACGATGCCGACTCGCCGGTGCTGCTAACCCCGCACCGGCGCTACTCCTACCAGAACGCGGACGTTCAGGAAAACCTGGAGGCGCTTCGCAGTGTCATTATCCAGGAGACCGTTTTTACCCTGGAGGAAGTCATTGAAATGTGCCGCTGGTCGTTTCGTTTTCAGGTGGCAGCGCTCATACAACCGCGGAGCAAGCTGCTGGATCTCCTTTTTCAAAAAGGCAAGACCGGGCAAGTTAAGGCACCGGACGTGCTTGTCGTGCTGGCCGGTTTCGACAGGCGCCGCCGCATCATCGATGAGCTGTGCACGGCGATTGCAAGCAGTGGCCTGCCGACATTCGATCGCGAGCGCCTCGCCCGGATGAGCTTTGCGGCCGGTACAGCCCTATTTCGCGAAACCCCGATTTCAACGATTCTGTCGGAGACGACGGCGTATCTTCGATTCGAGAGCAGCGTGAGCGGAACGCAAATCAACGAGCTGAGTTTTTCCGTTCTGCTGGCGATGCTGGACGAGTGGGGGCTCGAGCCGATCGCGAGCGCCCTGAAAGAAGAATACGATGAGGATAAGACTTGGACCCCAGCCGAAATAGAAGGGGCCTTCGGTCGCCATCTGGTTATCGGGGCCACCTCGAACCAGGCCGGCCGAAAGAGCGCGCCGGCGAAGCCCCGGCTGGATGGCGTGCAGTTGCGACGGAAAGCTCAGGCCCGGCGGCGGGCCGAAGTCGAAGCTCTGCAGTTCAATTTTCTCGACGATCCAGAGCTCGATGCGCCCGCAGATAAGGGCGACGCGGCGGCGGGAGCGCTGGTATCGGCCACGCACGGAGATCCGCCGGCGATGAAAACAACGATCGGTGCCGCAGACCGCGCGAGTGCACCGGACAAAGACGAGGAAAAGGAAATTCTCCGCCAGGTGTTTGCCAACAACGAGGCCGACTACACAGCATTCATGCAACGGATTTCTGCAACCCGAAGCTGGAAACAGGCCCAGGGTGAGATCGAAAAAGAGCTATCATCCCGCAGGATCGGGCCGTTTGCCAAGGAGAGCTCTCTGCTCAGCGGCATCGTGTTCCTGAAATATTTTTCACAGAAAGATCTCACCCCGCCCCCTCCGGAATGAGCGGCAACCGCCTTCGCCTCACCGTTCTTGCCAGCCTTTTTGCGGCGCTGACTGCGGCCGGCGCCTTCATCCGTCTGCCGTTTCCCTACGTGCCCATCACCATGCAAACCCTGTTTGTTTTGCTCGCGGGAGCGTTGCTTGGCCCCAGGTTTGGCGCTGCAAGCCAGCTCATCTACCTCGTTGTGGGCCTTTCCGGTGTGCCGGTTTTTGCCAATGGCGGAGGACCCGCGTATGTGTTGCAGCCGACGTTCGGCTATCTGCTCAGTTACCCGGCGGCGGCCTATGTTACCGGCCGGCTCCTCCGGGCAGGTGGCGTTCCCTCAGTGGCGCCCGGGCTGTTGAGAATCCTTCTGGCCAACCTCTCGGGGTTGGGAACCGTCTATCTTGTGGGCGTCGCCGGTCTTTTTCTAAACATGAATATTGTCCTCGGCCAGGAAACCACGCTGAATACGGCCATCAAGCTCGGTGTCCTGGGCCCGCTGCCCGCGGCGCTGATCAAGGTCGCGCTCGCAACGATATTGGTCCGGAAAATAGGGCGGATGCAGAGCTGGAGCATGCTGGAAAACCGCTAGCCGGAAAAAGTCCTCCACGGCAGACCTACCGGTGGAAGCGCACAAGCCGAGTTGCCGCCAGCGCGGCTTGATTGCTTGGAAGGTTCGCGTCAGGGTCAGGAATCGAGAAGAAAGCTGATATCGAGCGCGGTAACTGAGTGTGTGAGCTCTCCGACGGAAATAAAATCAACGCCGGTCTCTGCGATGGCCGCAACCCGGTTGAGGCCGACGTTGCCAGAAGCCTCCAGCGGCACGCGCCCGTCCGTTATCGACACGGCCTCCCGCATCTGCTCCAGGGTCATGTTGTCCAGCAACACCCGGTATGGGGAGAGCGGCAGGACTTCGCCCAGCTGAGTCAGAGACTGAACTTCCACCACGATCGGTAGGTCGTCCGCAGTGTGCGCCCGAACCCGGGCCATCGCCTGCGGAATCCCCCCGGCCGCGGCGATGTGATTTTCCTTAATCATGGCCATATCGAAAAGGCCGAAGCGGTGATTTTTTCCCCCAGCCAGTTGCACGGCCCATTTGTCGAAGGCCCGCAGACCTGGCGCGGTTTTGCGAGTATCGAGAATGGTTGCTCGTGTATGTCGAACTGCATCAACGAAGCGGGCCGTTCGCGTTGCAATTCCAGACATGCGCTGCATGAAATTGAGCGCCACCCGTTCCCCACTTAGCAGGGCAGGGCCCGGTCCGCAAACGGTTGCCAGAATCTCCCCCGCAGCGACACGCTGCCCATCTGCGGTCTGCGGCCGAAAGGAAATGTTCGCGTCCAGCCCGGCGAAGACTTGCTGCGCCACCGTTAATCCGGCAACGACGCCCTCGGCCTTGCAGACAAAGCGACCGCCGAAGAGCGCGTCTTCCGCGAAGATGGCCCGCGAGGTGACATCTCCGGAGCCGATATCTTCGCGCAACGCAAGCGCGACCATTCTTGATATTGCTTCCGTATTCAATGTTTCTCTCCCGATAAAGGCATGAGGTCTTCCGGCAAGAAACGCCGCTTGCGATAAAAAGTCAATGTAAAAGCGCCGCGAAAGGAGAGAAAAGCGACATG
>CAZTNL010000136.1:5357-7353 GCA_964614885.1 uncultured Calditrichaceae bacterium
GCTGAAGCTGGTTCAGGGCATACCGAGAAAACGCATTGAGCGCATCGAGGTGTTTGTGGAGAAGGAGGAGAATATCGTCTTCCTGAAAGTACACAAGCAGCAGAACGCTTAACGCGAGAAGTCTGCCGCTGAGAACCGCCCGCTACGGGCAGGAAAACCATAAGCCACGCGACCGGGGTGATTTTACGCCCGGTCGCGTTTTGTATTTGCCCGCATGGCGCGAAGCCTTTTACCTTGACATTCTTTCCGCTTTCTTCTACCTTTTTCAAAAAGGACTACGACACGAGGAGCCGGAAACAATGTCAGGAGAAATCTCGCTCCGAACCCACTCGCGGGTTGAGTTTGTTCGGATTTCATCCCAGGTGCAGTCGGAGGTGGAGGCCAGCGGCATCGGCAACGGGATCTGCCACGTGTTTGTTCCGCACACCACCGCTGGCGTCACCATCAACGAAGGGGCCGATCCGGACGTCGTGAGCGACATGCTCGCGGCGTTGAACCGGATTGTTCCATTCGAAGATGGGTACCGGCATGCAGAAGGGAACTCCGCCGCGCACATCAAAGCCAGTATGATGGGCTCGTCCGTGAGCGTTCAGGTCAAGGACGGCTCTCTCGTCCTCGGGAGCTGGCAGGCACTGTTTTTCTGCGAGTTCGACGGTCCGAGAACCCGCCGCGTTCTGGTCCGGATCGACGGAAAATGAACCTACGCGAGGTCGGTGAGTTCGGACTCATCGCAAGGCTGAAGGAGCGGCTCGGCGCAGACGCAGGAGAAGGGATCGTCATCGGGATCGGGGATGATGCTGCGGCTATCCGGCAGCAGCCCGGCGACTTGACCCTGCTTTCAACAGATATGCTCCTCGAGGGCGTTCATTTCGATTTGACGTACTTCGATTTCTACCGAGTTGGATGGCGGGCGGCTGCCGCGAACCTGAGCGACATTGCCGCAATGGGGGGCATCCCGCAATACCTGCTCGTCTCCATCGCTCTTCCTCATGAAACATCGCTACATTCGGTCGAGGAAATCTACCGCGGCGCGCTCGATCTTGCCGGGAAGCACGGAACCCGAATCATTGGGGGAGATACGACGAGGTCGCCCGGCGGGCTCATTGTCTGCGTGACGGCCATAGGCCGCACCGGCGAGGCCGTCGTCCGGAAACGCTCGGCGGCAGAGCCGGGCGATCGCCTGTTCGTGACCGGCGCGCCCGGAAGCGCGCACGCGGGCATGCAAATTCTGCGTTCCGGTAAAAAGCCAGAACCGCCGAATCACGCGGAGCTCGCGGCAAAACACCTGCAGCCGGAGCCGCGCGTCAAAGAGGCGCTTTTCCTGGTCTCGAACTTTCCGGTTCACGCTATGATCGATGTCAGCGACGGGCTGGCGTCAGAAACGCATCACCTTTGCCGGGAAAGCGGAACAGGTGCCAGAGTTTGGCCGGACCGGTTCGTTTGGGCTCAGGAGTTCGCGACGGTTGCGGACGGCCGGGGCGAGAGTCCCGAGGAATATGTTTTGCACGGCGGAGAGGATTTCGAGCTTCTTTTTACGGCGCCTGTATCGGTCGAACCCGACCTGCAGAAAGAGCTCCAACTCCGCTTCGGCACCCCGTGCACCTGTGTCGGGGAAATTGTCGAAGAGAAGGAAGGTCTCGGGCTCGTACGCCCAGACGGAAGCGTCTCCGAGATGGGCGCAACGGGCTGGGATCATTTTCAACAGGAGAACTTTTTTCCAACTAAAAAGTAGAATAGGGGTCTTCGCCAGAGGCCGCTTGTGCAACCAGCAGGGCGGTTGCCTCCTGCGCAGGTGCCGAAGAGACGTGCGGATTCTCCCGTCGACAGCGGCCTACCCGATCGCACAATTTTTGTTGACTTCGAGGCGGATTATTGTTACTTTTGTCGGTTTTAGATCAAACAACCATTTAGGAGGAACCATGAGAGATATGGGAGAGGAGATGCCCCGGTATGCAGGCTGGGCTAAGCGGGCCGTCGTGCTGGCGCTAATCGGCCT
>CAZTNL010000137.1:0-7342 GCA_964614885.1 uncultured Calditrichaceae bacterium
CGTACGAAGTATACACCGCCGCCAAGCGTGCGACCGGAGGCATCCCTGCCGTCCCAACTGATGGTATGGCTTCCCTGTGGAATCCGCCCGTGTTTCAGCGTGCGGACAGCCTGACCGAGAATGTTGAAAACAACGATTTTCATATTGGCGAATGCTTCGCCGGACACTCTGTACTCGAGTCTCACGCCATTTGCGGACGGGCTGCTCCCGGGAAACGGATTTGGAAAGGCCGCGCTCACGGTGAATGTCGATGGCGGGCCGGCCATCTCACCAGAAATCGAAGTCACCACGCCCCTGCTCTCCCTGATGGTGAGCCGGCGGTTGGGCAAAAGATCCGGGAAACTATCGACTTGCCCGGATGGCCAGCGGACGGTGATCTCATCGATTCGGGAAGCGTTCCCCAGACCAAAATGAATGCTCCGGCTGTTCTGGGACACCCACCCCATCCCGGCCGAGAGTTCCCGGGTCTGGACAACCCCATTTGCGCGCAGGCGGACCCGCGCGCCCAGAGCGTCGCGATTGCTCTGCCCGCCGACCAGATCCAGATCGAGCCAGTTGTTTCCGGAACCGAGATTTCTAAAAAGTTGGACCGATGCCGCCTGGTTGGTTACGAACAAATCCAGATAGCCATCCCGGTCGAAATCAGCGCAGGCAGCGCCGAAACCAGACAGCAGACTGCTGCTCGGATCGTGCGCGTTCGCCACAGTGAACGTGCCGTCAGTGTTATTCTTGTAGAGTACGTTGGGTGCCGGCGGCGTGGTGAAACTGCTGGCATTCGCGACATAGAGGTCGCTCCAACCGTCGTTGTTATAATCAAACCAGGTGACGCCCCATCCCATGCTAGCGTCGCCGACACCTGCGGCCTGAGTTACATCGGCGAAGGTGCCGTCTCCCCGGTTCTGAAACAAGATATTCTCAAACATATTGGTGATGTAGAGGTCGAGGAAGCCGTCGTTATTGAAATCCCCAAAAGCGGGGGCCATGCCCTCAGCACGCACTGCGACGCCGGCGCTATCTGCCACGTCGACGAAGGTCCCGTCACCCCGGTTCCGGTAAAGCGAGTTTGCCTGTTTTCCATCGTACACAAGGTAGATGTCCTGGTCGCCGTCGTTGTCATAGTCGGAAATGGCCAGGCCCATGGCATTGCTGCGGCCGAAAACTCCAGCTGACGTAATCACATTTTCAAATGTTGCATCGCCAAGGTTGTGGTACAGCGCGTTTTCGCCGCCACGATTGAACACAAAAATGTCGAGGTAACCGTCATTGTCGATATCGAGCAACCCCAGCGCCTCGGTTTTTCCGGCGTCACCGACACCGGCCATTGCCGTGCGGTCGAGAAATATGCCGTCGGTCTGCGCCATGAACAGCCGGTTTTCTTCATCAAGCCCGGCGAGATACAAATCCTGACGTCCGTCATTATCGAAGTCACCCCAGAGCGCCATGCCGCCGCTGCGGCTCAGGTTCAGAGCATAACCGGGCGCCATGTCGGCGAACGTGCTATGCCCCAGATTCCTGTAAAGGGCATCCGGCTCCTGCACTCTCGAGACGAACAAGTCGGGCAAATGGTCGCCGTCATAGTCCACAAAAGCGACTGCGCGGTTGCGGCCGGCCATGTTCAATCCCGCCGCGATGCTCACATCGGAAAAGAGGGCGCTCTGTGCTGTCAAGTTTGACGCGCCCCAAAAAACAAGAAAAGATACCGTACAGCGAATCATAAACTGAACGCCATTTCCCATATCGTGGGTCATTCGATTGCACCAAAACAAAAATTGGGCTGCTTGGAAGCAGCTCCAGGCAGCCCAATTTTCATAACACCAAAACTAAGCAGAATCAGCTATTTCAACAGCATCATCTTGCGGGTTTGAACGAAGTCGCCCGCTTTGAGCTTGTAGACATAAACGCCGCTGGCAACAAATCGGCCGGCGTCATTCTGTCCGTTCCACTTGACTTGGTAGTTTCCGGCAACCTGCTTTTCGCTGACCAAGGTAGCCACTTTCTGGCCCAGCAGGTTGAAGACGCTCAGCGTCACTTCACCGTTCTTCGGAATCGAATACTGAATCTTTGTTTCCGGGTTAAACGGATTCGGGTAGTTCTGCTCGAGCGTAAAGGACCCAGGAACGAGCTCATCCCGAAGCTCGACGCTGGTCGGGTTGGGTGTGGAGGTTCCGTAATCCCAGTGGTCGTACTTCTTGGGATCGATGCTGCCGAATTGGGCGTGAATCGTAAATGCGCCCTGGCTGTCATCGACATTGGCCACGTGGTTGTTGCCGAAACCGCCTTCATTGTCGCCACCCCAAACCCCGAACTTAAAGACCTGGCCGACAACGCCCTTGGTGCCGACGTTGACGCTGTCCGGAGAGAACAGGTACTGGCGCGAATAGACGGTATCGCCGGCGACTGCATCGCCATGGGTGCCGTCATCATACATCCAGCGGGTGGTGTCGCTCTCGAGCACGCCGCCCCAACTCTGCCAGCCACCGGTGGAAAGGCCGTTGATACGGACACCGTACTTCAGCACACTGTCGGCAGCGGCGATGTCACGCGCCCCCTGAATATCAAACAGTGTGTCGGTTGGGTTCGAAAGAAGCAGCTCGAAGACCGCCGGACGCATATCCACCTCAAATGTTACTGTGACATCCTGCGACAGGGTTTCGCTGCTCGGGAAGAACGGTTGACGTCTGGGGTCGAACTCATTGTCCGAGTCGTCGGTAACGGTCGCCATCTTCGACATCAGGGGAGCACGCCGGCGCTCGGCACGGCCCTGCTCGGCTGCGCTCGCGGGAATGAAATCGAAATCGAAGTAGCTCTCGCGAATTTCAACGCCGCGTTTCGACAAACGATAGTCATATTCGATGACGCCGCCAACGCTGGCGATAACCGTATCCACGCCGGTCCAGATACTGGTGCCTTCGATCTGCAGCAACGGGATATCCGTCAGCTCATTGGCGGTACCGGCAAATCCGGCACGAACAAAAACCGTATCGCCGGGCGTAAACCCTTTGGAGTTGATGGCGCGGGTCATGTCCGCGGCAAAAGTGACCTCGACGGTATCCGCATTAGAGGCTCTGACCGGCACCTGTCCGTCAAACCAATCCCAGACAACAGTCGTGTCATTGGAGCCCACAACAAACATGCGGTTATCCGGGATATTGTCTTCCCAGGAAACCGTGTTGGCTGCGGCATCCGGTCCATCGAGCGTAACAAATTTGTACTTAATCACCGTGCCTGGAGGCGTGGTGTTGGGGTCGATCTTGGTAACGCCGGACCAGAAATTCCCGGCCGGGTAAGTGAATTGGCCGCCGTTATCGCTGCCAACTTCCTGCTGCAGCGGCACCGGCGTGCTCCAGTCCCCATTACCTTCAGGCCACTCGCCACGGGTGCCGACAAACTGGGACAAAGGCTGGAAATCCGTGAACCCTTGCATGTTGATGCGCAGGTAGACATCGATGGAATCCGTCTCGGTGTAGGGCCGGAACATGGGATCATTGCCGTCGGTCGTGTTGAAAAACTGAACCGGCAGCGTTGTGTCGCTTTGGCCAACTACGAGATGGCGGTTCCCGTCACTGGTATTGGGATTGCTCTCCCATCCAGCACCGCCTTGAACCGCGTCGGTGCGAACATTGAACTTGTAGGTGACATCGTCTCCCGGATTGAACTGAAGAGTGACGCTCCAGAGGTCGCCCTGGACGTGCGTCATGGCGCCGCCGGTATCATCTGCCCAGGTGAGCGGTGCGGTACCGCCTCTGACCTGAACCATCGAATTAGCGGTCACGGTATCCGGCACGGTTGACGTGTTCATCCAGAACGTGACATTGACCTGCGCGCTCGCCGTGGCAAAAGCCACAAGCGAAAACAGGATTGTAAGAAGCTGTTTTCTCATCTTTCGTCTCCTAACTTAACGAACCTAACAACAAGTGGACTAGCAACGACTCAAGCAGTATCTCAACACCTCCTTCCTGGAATTGGGACAGGTTAGAGCACACCGGTTTTTTAGAAAGAAACTCCAAGCGACAGCATCTGCACGTTGTCGAGCAAGCCGAAATCGGCATAGGCGTAATCGACGACAAGCTGGGTCGACTCGCGAACATTGAGGCTGAGGCCGGCGCCGAAGGTCAGCCCCTCTTCGCTGTTGCTGCGAAACAAGGACTTGTAGCCGCCGCGCAGAAAGAACATATCTTTGATGGCAAACTCGCCGCCAATATTAACAATGCCGGAGTTATCATTTGGCTGAGTGGCCTCAACAGAAACCGTGAGACGGTTGTTTTCGTGGTAGCGAAACAAATCGCCCGAAATTCCGACTCTGAAAATGACCGGCAACTGAAACGATTCCGTTTTCAACACCCCGACGATGGTCTCGTTATTTCCGCTGGCATTCGGATCGAGATCGACACGCTGGATCAGGTCCTTGCCGTCCAGGCGCATCTCGCTGCCGAGATTGGAAAAACTAACGCCGAGCTGGATATCCCGGAACTCTGTCACAAACAGGAGGCCGACATCGATGGCTGCGGCCGTGGCGGTTTCGTTGAAAATCTCCTGGCTCACATACTTGAAGCTGCCTCCAACCGAGAAACGGTCGGTCAGGTTGCGGGCGTACGACACCGTCGCCGCGATGTCCTGAGCCGAGAAACGTTCACCCGTACCATCCGGCTCGAACACGGTGGTCACACGCTCTTGGCCAAAATCCAGTGAAGTAAGGCTCAGACCGATAGCGTTGGCGTCGCCGATATTGAGCACCAGTCCGGCCCAGTTGAAATTCGTATCGAGAAACCAGTTGGTGTGCACAAAGGCGGCCTGCGACTTGCCGGAGCGTGAAATTGCGCCCGGATTCCAGTAGATAGAGGTCGCGCCCCCGGCAACCGCAGCGTAGGCGCCGCCCATGGCCGCGCTGCGCGCCCCCACAGCAATCCCGAGGAAGTTGCCCGCAGTTGTGCCGACCTTGTCCTGCGCCTGGGCTGCAGTTGCAAAATACAGCGCCGCCAAGGCCAGGAAGGCCACATTCATTTGTATCGTTCTCACTCGACGAGTCATCATTTGCTCCAACCTTGTGTAGCCTTCGCTACTTGATGATTGCGATTTTTCCCCGCTTGACGCCTACTGAAGATTCGACGACATAAAAGTACATTCCGAACGCCACATCGAGATTCTCACGGGTTTTCAGGTTCCAGGACAAAGAACCGTCATTGATATCCCCGGAATGCTCCAGCGTCACCACCGGCTCACCCCTCGCCGTAAAAATATGCACGACAGCGTCGTTGGGTAACCGGATAAAATCGATTTTCCGTTCGCCGCGGCCACGAATTCCGGGAGGCGCCGGCCGTTCAAATGCTGTGGCGACGATGTACGGATTCGGCACGACGCGAATATCATCCAGAGCATGGCTTTGCCGGGCGCCGGCGACGTCCACCGTGGCCTCTTTTGTGGTAAATTCCATCACGTCGCCGTTGCGGAACGGCTTAACAGTGTCCAATGTTAGTGTGACGCCTGCGCCAAATGGCTGCACCTCCTGGTCGCCGCTGACAAAAAAGAACATGTCCCACGTGCGCACCAGTTCACCGCCGGCCCCTGCCTCGAAAAACCGTAACTGGTCATTGGGTGAAATGGTATTGTTGCGGTCACGGTCGGTAAACAGAAACTCGATCTGCTTGTTGTCTGTCATGTTCCAGACCTGAAAATTGACCGGTACGCCCGGGAGAGGAATGGGTCCCGAAGGCGGCAGCGACGTATCCACTATCGCGTCGAAGAAGCGAATCTCATAGTCGGCCGGATGTGGCAGCAGCGTGGCCTTTGCGCGCGTACGCGGGTCGATAATCACCGCGAAGTTGCTCTTGAAAGTAAACAGCAGGTCGGTTGCAACGCTGAACCCCGAGGTGTTCGCATCCAGGGCAATACTGCTCTTATCCGGCGTGTTATTGAAAAGTAGCTGGACACCGTCAAAAATGTCTGTGTCTTTGGTCTCTGGCGCGAACGGGCTTCCCTGAATATTGCGGCTCTGGAAAACGGGGTAGTATTGGTAGGAGATGGTAAAATCGTTTTCACCCAGCTGTCCCGGAGCCGCTGAGCGAATTTTCCCGTTCACCGGATCCAAAACATAGCGGTCGCTGCTGACCAGATCCCCGTTCGCAGCGCGCAGCTCGACAGTTTCCGGCACAAGGTGCGCGTGCTTCAGGTTGACGAACAGCGTGTCCCTGGTCGAGACCGTTTCGCTGACGCCGGTCAAATCGCGCACGGAGTACGAATAAGTGACCTGCACCAAACGTTCTTCATTGTCGTTCAAATCCACGTTGGGCTCGCCGGGGTCCGGCTTGCCGTTGCCCTCGCTGCCGTCGGCGTCTGAGGTGCCGGCCAGGCCGTCGTTGCCGACATCATCGGTCTGCAGCTTCCAGTTCCCATTGTTGTCAACGCCGTCGGTGGAAGTATCTTCGAATTCCAGGCGGTAGCGGTGGCCGGTCTGCACACGGTCATCGACAACCTGGTAGAATGTCCGGCCCGTACCGGTAGCGCTGATGGTTTCAAGCTCCACGGCATCGTCCGGCGGCACAAAGCCGGCGACAGGCGCGTTCGGCACGACCAGCGCCGTATTGATATCTGTGATGATGTCACCGGAGGGGAGTCTGGTGACGAATTTTGTGTTCTCCGAGGGGAAAATGTCTGCGGTCTCGTCGCCGCGGTCGTAGGCCACAACCGCATAGAAGTAGGACCTCCCGTTATCGACGTCATCGTCGACAAACGTATGCTGCAACCCGGTGTTGTTGCCAAGGAAAAACGACAGGCCGCGCGCGTCCTGCAAGAGTTCCTCTCCCGGCCGGAAGAATCCGCTCACGTCGTTGTCGAGGTCGAATTGCGCTATCGGCTTGAAGGTGGTTACCACACCGAGCGCGTCAGTTACCTGAAAGGCATCGAGAAAGCCGGCGTCAGTAGCCTTGAAAATCTTGTATCCTTCGAAATCCTTAATGCGCAGAACCGGATCCACAGAATCTTCTGCTTCGCGGTCCCAGTAGAGTGTGACCTTCCCGTCTCCGGGGACAACCGTAAGCCTTGGTTTTCTCGGAGGTTGCGGGAAACGGTAATCGGCGTTGAAGATTTTTTGCACGGTCACGCGGTTCTTCAGCAAGTCATCGATGATGACATTTCTGCCGCCGCCGTCACCGTAGACGAGAGCCAAAGAAAACCGTTCGACGCGCTTGGCCAGCAGCGGGAAAAACCCTGAGCCGTAGACAAAATCACCATCCTCGCCGTTCGTCGGCTTGTTGTTTTGAATAGAGGCGGGCACGTCAAAGAATCCCGGCGCCAGCCGGTTCCATAGCTCCTCATCGTCGGCGATATCGATGTCGTTCGCAGGCAC
>CAZTNL010000138.1:0-7324 GCA_964614885.1 uncultured Calditrichaceae bacterium
TGCCAGGCGTTGATGACGATTCTGCGGGAATGCGGATTGTTTCGCAGCTCGTCGACCGCCCAACCGATTTGATCGAAGGAAAGCGAGCCGTCAGCCTCGCGGGTGACGTACGGATGCGAGGCGTCGACAAAAACCTCAGAGCCGAGGGCCACGCCTTGCTCAGGCACGGGGTAGCGGCGCCAGTAGCGTCCGTAAGCGGTTTCCAGGTTGCCGCGCTCATCCGCCCAATCGTCCCAGATGCGCGTGTGTTTTCGCAGCTCGCGAATGTGGTCGGCGCCGGAAAGATACCACAGAACCTCGCGCAGCATGGCCGCGAAATTCACCTTCTTGGTCGTCAGCAGCGGGTAGCCGGCGGCCAGATCGACGCGATAGAACTCCGCGAAAGTGGAAAGCGTGTCTACTCCCGTACGGTTGGACTTGCGCGCGCCCCTTTCAAGGACACGCTGAACGAGGTCGAGGTATTGCTGCATTTTAAGTGTGCTATCTTGAAAATTCATAAACCACGAAGCTCACGAAAGACCCGAAGAAAACCAAAACATCTCCAGTCCCGTGACCCCGTGGCTAAAGACTTTGCAAATTCATCGCGATAGATTAAAAGATAACATTCCACGACGAAGTTGCAATTAAAATAGCTGACTCTCTGCTTGAAAAGCTGCTGAAAGTTTCGCATATTGCGCGAACCACAATCGCAAAGGAAAGGAATCCATCTCATGCAAGACCCCAGAATCGATAAACTCGCCGAAGTCCTCGTGCGCCATTCCACGCGCGTGCGGAGCAGAGAAAACGTGCTGATAGAAGCGATCGACATTCCGCCAGAAATGGTCATCGCCATGATTAGGGAAGTGCGCAAGGCTGGCGGCGCGCCTCTTGTAACGCTCAAACAGAATCGTGTGTTGCGAGAACTCGTTCGCGACGCCGACGAAAACAACATCAAAGAAATCGCCGCCTGCGAAACGGCCCGCATGGAGAAGATGCAGGTTTATATCGGCTTACGTGGCAGTCACAATATCAGCGAACTGTCCGACGTATCGACCGAAGCCATGCAGCGCTACCAGCAGCACTGGCTGAAGCCGGTGCACTTTGCCTTGCGTGTGCCGCGCACGCGCTGGGTGGTGCTGCGCTGGCCAACCTCTTCGATGGCGCAGCAAGCCCGGATGAGCACCGAGGGATTCGAGCAATTCTATTTCGATGTCTGCACGATGGACTATTCGAGAATGGAACGCGCCGCCGCGCCCCTGAAGTCGCTGATGGAGCGTACCGATGAAGTGCACATTACCAGCCCGGGAACCGACCTCACATTCAGCATCAGGGACATCCCCGTCATCTCGTGCTACGGCAGCCACAACATTCCGGACGGCGAGTGCTTTACCGCGCCGGTGCGCGATTCCGTGAACGGTGTCATCCGCTTCAACACCCGGACCATCTACCAGGGCACGACGTTTTCCGACATCTTCCTGCGCTTTGAGAAGGGTAAAATCGTGGAGGCGACCGGCAGCGACACGGACAAGCTGAATGAAATCCTCGACGCAGACGACGGCGCCCGCTACATCGGCGAGTTTGCCATCGGGTTCAACCCGTATATCACGCAGCCGATGCTCGACATTCTGTTCGACGAGAAAATCGGCGGCTCCTTTCACTTCACGCCGGGCAATGCCTACGAAGACGCCGACAATGGCAATCGCTCGACCATCCACTGGGATATGGTCTTGATCCAGACGCCGGAATACGGTGGCGGAGAAATCTATTTTGACGGAGAACTGATCCGGAAAGACGGACGATTTGTGCCGGAGGCGCTGCAGGGGCTGAATCCGGAAAACCTCAAGTAGCCCGTACTATCAAATCTTTGGTTTTTAGGTTTGCGTCTCAGCGCCGGCGCGCGTCATGACTTACAAGGATAGTGGCTATTTCGCCGACTTGACCTGAATGTCCTCGGCTTTCAGCAGCGCTTCCTCTCCTTTTTGTTTCTGGCCCGTGCTGATATAGGCCACGGCCAGATTGCGCCATTGAGCGGATTGCTGGGGGTTCAGCTGGACAGCTTTCTCCAGGTATGGAATGGCGTCGGCGTAGTTTTGCAGCGCCTCATCCTTCAGCTTCTGCACTTCCTCCGGCGAATACTCGTCGCCTTTCGCCATCTTCAGCTTCAGCCGCAGCTTTTCGGCGATGCTCAGGTATGAGTTGCCGATATTGGATGTAGCCTCCACGTCGTCGGGGTGAGCGGCCACCACCTGTTCGAACAATTGGATGGCCTCCGAAAAGTGCCCCCGCTTGTAGTGAAACACACCAAACAGGAAAATCAGATCCTTGTCCTGCGGATTAGCGGCGATGGCTCGCCGGTAGGCGGCTGCGGCCTCATCGGCTTTGCCGAGCGCATCATAGGAAAGCGCCATATTCGCCAGCGCATCGCGGTTGTGTGGGTCGAGCGTCAGAATCTTTTCCAGGATGGGAATGACCTCTGCGTACTGCTGCTGACTGTAGAACAAGTTGCCCGTAGACGCCAGAAGATCCAAATCGTCGGGGCGTTTTATTAGAAGCTTGCGGTAAAGCACCAGCGCCTTGCGCGGCCGGTTCATGTCGAGGTAAGTTTGGGCCAGTTTCTTGTACGCTTCGGCACGCTCGGCGTCGATGATCACTGCCATGCGCAGAAGCACTTCCGCCCGTTCGTACTGCTGTGCGTGCTGACTTTGCAGTCCGGCGTTGTACTTTTCAATCCAATATTTTTCCCGCTCGGCAAGGATCGGCTTCTCGAATTTGTTCGACACCATGAGCGAAAGTTCGAATTCGCGGTTCATGTCCTTAAAGCGCCCACTGCGCGCATACGCCTGGCCGAGCAGATAGTGTGCCTCGGGATTGTCGGGGTCCAACTCTACCGCCTTTTCCAGCTGCTCCTGCGCTTTGTCCCACCGATCCCCCTGAATGTAGATTTTGGCTGACGTGATCTCTTTCGGCTGGCAGGCGCTAAAGGTAAGCGCCGCAAGGAGCGACAGGAGAGACAACAACCCGGTCGCAGCCTGAATGTTATGGTTTCCTGGGCGCATATTTCCTCAGATTTTCAGCAAACGGAGGCCCGATGACACCAGCCTCAGTCACGATTGCGGCGATCAGTTCGTTCGGCGTGACGTCGAACGCAGGGCTGTACACCCTGGCATTCTCCGGGGCCGTTCTCCTTCCAAATCCATTGGTCACTTCTTCCGGATCGCGCTCCTCGATAGGGATTTGCGACCCGTCGCTCAGGGAAAAATCGATGGTCGAATAAGGCGCGGCGACATAAAAAGGCACGTTGTGCTTTTCCGCTATCACGGCAACGCTGTAAGTGCCAATTTTGTTTGCGGTGTCGCCGTTGGCGGCAATTCTGTCTGCGCCCAGGATCACGCAATCGATTTCACCTTGCTGCATAACGAAGGCAGCGGTATTGTCGCAAATAAGCGTGACATCGATGCCTTCGTTCATCAACTCCCAGACGTTAAGCCGCGCGCCTTGCAGCAGCGGCCGCGTTTCGTCGGCGAAGACGTGCACCTTGTTGCCGGCCATGTGCGCCGCGAAGACCACGCCGAGAGCGGTGCCGAAATCCGCGGTGGCAAGCGCGCCGGTGTTGCAGTGCGTCAAAACCGTCGCGCCCGGTTTCAGGAGCGCGGCGCCATTCTCACCGATTTTCCGGCAGGTACGGCGGTCCTCTTCCCAAATCGCCACGGCCTCATCCTGCAGGCGTTGTTTCAATTCCGGCAACGGCAAGCTGCGCGATTCGTGAGCAACGCGTTTCATTCTTTTCAATGCCCACGACAGGTTTACAGCGGTGGGCCGGGTGGCATTCAGGGTGTCGGCGGTCTGCTCCAGCCTTGTGAAAAAAGCGGCCCTGTCGTCTCCATCGAATGCCTGAACCCCGAGCAAAATACCGAAAGCGCCGGCTATGCCGATGGCGGGCGCGCCTCTGACCCGCAGCGACTTGATGGCCTCAGCCAGAACTGGCACCTCCCGGATTTCGAGATGCAGCAGCTCCCCCGGCAACCGGGTTTGATCGATCATTCTGACGTGATCACCACACCATTCGATTGTTGTAACCGGCATCGCTGCTCCGAGTTTGTTTCAAAATGACGGTGGAAATTGCGGTCCTGAAAGTGGCAAATTAATCAAATATCCCACGAAATACAACCGCTTTTTGGGTGGCAAAAAAGAGACTCGTAAAATCCTGAGGCTCCCTCTTCCTACGCGACAGCCGGAAGACTCGGGGGAGCAACGCAGCACGCTAAGGCGGCGCCAGCTCGGATGAAAGACGGGAAATGGGGCTTCGGCGCGGGAACCTGCCGTTATCACTTGCCCGCGAACAGCTTGAGACGCTTGTAGTCCTTGCCGATGATAACGCTGACCTGGAGCTGCCCGCTTCTGTCGATTTGCTGCACGACATGTTCCTTGCCCAGTTCAAGAGCAGAAGCCACTTTGTTGGCGTATTTCTTGTCCATGGAAGCGCGGTCGAAGACGAACGTCGTCTCCATATTGAAGCCCTGGCTATAATTGCCGACGTTGACGACGTCAAAGTTTTTGTCTCTGAGAAACTGCGTCACCTCGTTGGCCAGGCCCTGAACCCCGCACGCGTTCAGGACTTCGACGGTGATACGCTCATTCTGCACCTCTGCCGGCACCGCTTTCGTCAGGCCGGCGGAGACAGGCGCTTCGTTGGGAGAAGCAAAAAAATTGGAAAGCAGTGAAAAGATCAGTCCGATATTGATAAGGCTCAACCCCCAGATGCCCGTCGTAAGCAACCTCTCCTTCAAACCCTTGACCGCCTTTTTGCCGGCCGGGCGCTTCGCAGAGCGCTTCTTTTGCGGCTGCGACTTTCTCGCGTTGCCCGTGCTGCGACGTCTTCGTACCATCTTCCTCCTCGGTGTTGTTTAGCCTGGTGTGACTACTGGGTGTCCTTGGTTTTGTCCTTGTCCTCGTGCTCAAACCAGGCGCGGTTCCGCGAAATGGGATCGCTGAACGGCGAACGGTTGTAGGTGCTCGCTGCCGGCGACTGGCTGTATTCGAAGTAGAGACCGAAATTATCGCTTGGCTTGTAGCTCAGGCCTGCGCCGGAGACGAACATCTGACTGTCCTGGGCGCCGTATATGCTGCGGCCGCCCAGGGCCCGGCTTTGAATGCCGACCTGCAGGAACAGCGTCAACGGATTCGAGAAGCGGTATTGCATCGTGTTGAGGTAAAGCGCAGAACCGCCACCGAGGCTGGAGAAGCCGAGCGAAAAGCTGTGATTCATTGAAAATTTCTTCGCATCCAACCCCAAAATAGAAACGATGTTCTTTGGGCTCGCGGACTTGAGCGCTTTGGCCACGTCTACGGGTTGGTTGCGTAACTGCGCCGAGGCAAGCAACGGGTAGGAGAACAGACAAACGGCTACGATGGCAAGTTTTTTCATTCGCATGCAAACACCTCAAGCTTTGATATTGCCATTAAGATCCAAATTTAACGACTGAAAAGCAACGCTTTTTTCGTTGGATACCTTTAAAAACGCTCCCCGCCGCAGCCGGGTTCCGGCTCCAGGCAGCGCAGGCTTAAAGCGTTTCCAGCCCGGGTGACACGACGATATCTATACGACGATTTTGCGCGCGCCCCACCTTCGACTCGTTGCTGGCGATCGGGCGCTTCTCGCCGTAGCCAACCGCCGTAATCCGGCTCTCGTCCAGGCCCATGTTCGCAAGCAGATATTCTTTCACCGCCGAAGCGCGTTCATAGGAAAGATTTTCGTTGTAGCGCGCGTCGCCGAGCGCGTCTGTATGCCCCTCGATGGTGATCGACGCATTGGGAAGCTTGCGCAGTGCGCGCTGAACAGTAGCCAGCAATGAGAAAAATTCCGGTTTGATAGTAGACTTCCCGGAGGGAAAGCTGAGGCCGATGAGACGGATGATGAGCTCATCGCCTTTGCGCAACACGACGGCCTCGCCGCTGGTAAACATGTTCTCTACGGAATGAATCAGCTCCTCGTGCCGGCGCTTCACTTCCAGTTTGTATTGCTTTTCCTGCAGTTCGGCCTGCAGCCCGGCTTCCTTCTCGCGGTACTGCTGCAAAGTCTCGTTCAGGCGCTTGATTTCAGCGTTCTTCTGCTGCACTTCCTGCACCAAATCGCGCTTCTCTCCCTGCAGCGTCCTGGCGATCTTCCGGATCCCCTTCAGCGGCTTGTCCATTCCCTCATTGAAATAGGCCTTAAAGCCAAGCTCCTCGGCGATCGCCTCGATGAGAACCTCGCGGTCGAGAATGAAATTCTCCCATTCGCTCTGGTTCTTTTTCAATCGCTTGATTTGTCTAGTGAGAAATATCGCGTGTTTCGCCTCAATCTCTGCCTGCTCTGCCCTTTCGCGGGCGCCGGCCTGGGAGCGCCGGTTGCTGTTCAAAATGGCCTCAGATTCATTAAGCAACCGCATGGCGTTGGCAAACGTGATCGGCGTCACCTCGTTGGCTTTGGCGTCTTTTGCCTGCCGCATCAGATTCCGGACATTGCCGATGATACTAACTTTGATGGCGCTTAACTCAGCTTTGCGATAGAGCGCCTCGATTGCGGGTATCCGCTTCTTCGCGCCCTTGATATCGTTTCGTTCGAGCCTTTTCGTAGCCTGAAGAAAATCGGCCTCGGCACTCTCGTACAACTCTTTGGCGTGCTCCGGAGCGTTGGCCGCCAGCGCGTCCTCGCGAGCCTTCAGCGTCGTTTTGAAGGCGATCTGTCCGAACCGGGCAACCTTCAAACACTTGTCGAGCATGGTTTGTATTTCGTTCAGCTTCGACTCGATGTCGCTGATCTTCTTCCCTTCTTTGACACTTCTGAGCGCCTGAGTATATTTCTCGAGCGCCGTCTTGTAGGTGGTCGGGGCAAGCAAGTCTCCCTGCTCAGCCTGGACCTCGGCCATGAGCTTGTCGGCGGCGCCGAACATCGTTTCTTTCAGACTGGCGCGGTTCTGGGCCGCAAGCGGGACTGCGACGATTAAACAAACAAGCGCCGGCAACCATCGGCACAGCAACTTGTGACGGGAAATGTACATTATCGACTCCTCAGACGGATTAGCTGCATGCAGCAGTATGAACGATATAGTAACCAAATTTTAGTGTCTTGTCAAGGACTATTGCGAGAAGCCTCGCCCTGCCTCAAAAGGCGTCAACCGTACCTGTTGAGTTAAAGTTCCGGCAGGTGGTGGCATTCGCAATAAATCAGCACGCAGCTCACGCCCTTGACACCGCGATCGGCCGCGAAATAGTGCTTGACTCTTATCGATGCATTTCCTAAATTTGCCGCGTTTATTTGCCGTATTCCTCGGTAGCTCAATCGGCAGAGCGGGTGGCTGTTAAC
>CAZTNL010000139.1:0-7282 GCA_964614885.1 uncultured Calditrichaceae bacterium
AAAACAAGAGGGCGTTGTTGGACTGCGCTTCTATTACGGGCTGAAAGAAGAAGGCGCCCAAACCCTGGTCCTTGTCGGTGTAAACCCGGAAGGCGACGATGTGGCGGATGGCGTGCTCGCCGAAAGGAGCTCGTGGTGTCCGCCGTTTTGCAGCAAAGAAAACGTACTGAATACGCCTGGAATTCAGTATTCTAACAACTTTTAACTCACGTTAGGTGTATCTAGAAAAAGGTCGCTTAATCTGATGGCTTGCGCTGGCGATTGTCCCACATTCAATTTTTTTGTTGGTCGATAATTTCATAACCGACACATTAAAATTGAATAGTGGGACGATCCGCCGCCGTTTCAACGCGAAATGGGGGGAGGGTACTTTTCGGAGAGAGAGATTTGTTCATCATTTCCATTGCATCCGCGTTACTGCCCCTGCTGCCGATTGCTTTCGCTCTTCGTCAATATGCCCTGCTCGATCGAGGACTGAAACTCATTCTGTGGTATTTGCTGACCGGTATGTTTTCCGATGCCGTCGGCTTTTCCCTGAGGCAACTGAGTTGGCCGTTTCGCTGGAGTATTCACATCTACACGCTTGCCGAGTTCACTCTGCTCTCGGTCGCTTTCATATTGTGGCTCCCAAGCGAAAAGCCTGGCAGAGCCATCAAAATTGTCCTTGCGGCTTATTTCGTTTTGTGGGTAGCTGCCAAAATCACAATCGAATCTTTCAACCATGTAGATAGCTACACGGCCTCTCTGTCTAGTTTTCTGCTGACGACAATTTCGGGGTTCATGATGTTTCGTCTGATCGCGACGGTCAGGAAAACGCCTGTTTACTTCGAGTACCGTTTCTGGATTGTTATCGGAACGCTCGTTTATTGCAGCGGAACGGCGCTGCTATTTGCTTTGGGAAACATCCTCTTGAAAATGCCAGAAAGTGAAGGGTTCAGCACATTTCCGTTATATTCCATATTAAATATCACCAAACTTCTTTGCTTCACGGGAGCGTTTCTATGCCTGAGTCGTCACCCGAAATATGGTGGGCACTCTTCCTCGCAGTCCTGATTTTCTTTGTTCTGGGCGCCACTGTCGTCGGCTCGGTTCTGGTCTACCAGCGCCGTCTCATAAAATCTCAGCGTGAGAAAATGGAGGCCATTCGCAGGAGCGAACGCCAGTACAGCGACCTGTTCAACAACGTCACCGACCTCGTCTTTGTCCACTCGCTCAAAGGCAAGGTCCTCCAGGTCAACGATGCAGTCACACACTGTCTGGGGTACGACCCGGAGGAAGTGGTCGGCAGAAAACTGCAGAATTTCGTCATGCCGGAGTACCTGCCGGAGTTGAACGCCTACCTGCAAGCCATGGAACAAAAAGAAAAAATGACCGGCTTGCTGCGGCTCGCGAGCAAATCCAGCCAGCACCGAATCTTCGAGTACCGCAATTCACTGATAAAGAAAGAAGGCAAAACCGTGGCTGTACGGGGCATTGCCAGGGACGTAACTGAAAAACTTCTGGCCGAGCGCGCCCTCATGGACAGCGAAGAACGCTTCCGCCTGCTGACCGATTTCTCCCCGTTGCCGGTGGCAGTCCACGTGGCGGCGCGGTGGGTTTATGTCAACGATGCCGGCCTGAAAATGATCGGCGCAAAATCCGCCCGGGAAGTGGTCGGCAGACCGATATTTGCGTTCTCAACGAAAGAGAACGTGCCGGCGCTGAAAGCGGGAATCCGCGCGGCCCTGCGCAAGCCCGAAACCGTCGCGACTATCGAGCACGCAATTTGCGGCCCCGACGGTGAGACCCGGGAACTGGAAATCATCGCAACATCGATCATTTACGGCGGCCGCGAGGCCGGCCAGATCGTCGCCCGCGACATCACCGAGCAGAAAAAACTGCGGCGACAACTTGCGCGCGCGCAAAGACTCGAGACCGCCGGTCAAATCGCCGGTCAAATCGCGCACGACTTCAACAACCTGCTCGCCCCGTTGACGACTTACCCCGCGTTTATCAAAGAAGACCTCCCTGAAGATGGCGATGCCGTGGAAATGGTGAGCGAGATGGAGGCGGCTGCTGAAAAGATCGCCGAAATCAACCAGCAGTTGCTGACGTTAGGCCGCCGCGGCCACTATACCATGGAATCGATCGACCTGAACGAGCTTGTAGAAAAGCTCATATCCTCCAAGCGGCAGAGGGACGAAGTGATTGTCGAAAAAGATCTGCAGCCCGATCTGCTGCCGATCGAAGGCGGGGCGGCGCAACTTGGCCGAGCCATCAGCAACCTCATCCAGAACGCGCGCGAGGCCATGCAGGGCATCGGCGTTCTGCGGCTGAAGACCGAGAATGTTCTGGTTGAAACCCAACCGGGAAAACGCATGGCGGTACCGGACGGAGAGTATGTCCGCCTCGACATTGGCGACACCGGCCCGGGTGTGGAAGCGGCGATTCGCGAAAAAATCTTCGACCCGTTTTTTACCACAAAAAAAATGGACCGTATGCGCGGCTCCGGCCTGGGGCTGAGCATCGTCCACGGCATCGTCGAAGATCACAACGGCTACATCCTGGTCGACAGCACGCTCGGCGAAGGCACAACATTTTCGCTCTATTTCCCGGTCGCCGGCGAGCTTATCATGCCCGATGTCTCGACTGAGGAGCTCCTGACCGGAAACGGGGAAAAAATCCTCATCGTTGACGACGACCCGGTACAGCGACGGGTTACCGAGCATCTCCTCTCCAGGCTGGGCTATCGCACTTCGTCCGTGTCGAGCGGCGAGCAGGCGGTTTCCTTCGTCGCCGAAGAACCGCAGGAACTGCTCATTCTCGACATGATCATGGGCGGTATAGACGGCACCGAAACCTACCGGCAAATCCTGGAATCTTATCCCGGCCAGAAGGCTATCCTGACTTCCGGTTACGCCCAGTCGCCGCGGGTGGACGAGGCGCTGCTTCTTGGAGCCGGGCAGTTCGTAGAAAAGCCGGTATTGCCCGCGAAACTCGCAAGCGCGGTGCGCAAGGCGCTCGACACACGCTCCTGACTGCCAACAGCATTCGCCTTCCGGAAAATACCTTCGCCTCAGCCGGCTGCCTCGTCCCTGGGTTCCCCCTGGGAAAGGGCTTCCTTATTTTGCGCCCAATCCAGCGTCGGTTTGAACTCGATGCTGTAAATCTCCAGCATCGTCAGGAAGAAAACAGCGATCACCGGCCCGATGATAAAGCCCATGATGCCAAAGACGCTGATGCCGCCGAGGGTCGAAAAGAAGATCAGCAGGTCATGCATCCCTGCGTCCCTGCCGACAAGCCGTGGCCGCAGCAGGCTGTCGACGTTGCTGATCACGATGGTCGTGATTGCGATGATTGCTACCCCAGACAAGATATTTCCCAAGGCGAGCTGGATAATCGCCGCGGGGTACAGAACCAGCCACACGCCCACAAGTGGCACCACGGAAAGCACCACCATGACGACGCCCCACAGGATCGCGGAGTCAATACCGAAGGCCCAAAGTGTCAAACCGCCCAGGGTACCCTGCGCCAGCCCGATGAGGAGCGTGCCTTTCACCGTGGCCCGGGAAACTGAACAAAAACGGTTGATAAGTCCGTCCTCGTAGGCATCATCGAGCGGACTCAGATATTTGAGATGTTTAACCAGCGCCTGACCATCACGAAAAAAGTAGAACATGGTGAACAGGGTAATGAACAGGTTGGTTACGACCTGAAAGGTGCCGCGTGAGGTCTTGTTGATAATCGTGGTGACAATGAGACCGATATTCTTGGCAACATCCTGCAAGGCCGACTGCCAGTCAACAACCGCAAAATCGATATCGCGTATGATTGGGTAGTGCTTGATCTTGCCGAGCAACCCGGCGTCGCCCTTCGCGAACACGTCCTGAACCAGCGGTACGGCTGATTTGACCAGCGCCACGCCCTCCGCCGAAACCATGTATACGACAGAATAGATCGGCGCCATCAACCCCAGCAATAATACCGCACAACAGATGAGAGCGCTCAACCCCGGCTTCTGCCGCGTCCAGCCAAGCAAAAGCTCGTACAGAGGATAGAACAGTGAACAGAAAACCGCAGCGAGCAAGATCGGAACGAGAAAAATTTCGATCACATTAAAAAAAAGCACCGCCACAAGCAGCAACAGGAGCAGCAGATAGTTGCGGCTGAACTTTTTGGCGTATAACGCCTGTTTCTTGAGCTGATAATGTTTATCCATTGCGCTTGAGTCCTCTTCCCGCTAAGCGACATGTCCGGTCGACTGAAGGAAAGTTCCCCCAATGACCTTCCTCTTCGGCTACAATCTATAGCTTCGGCGGTTAAATATCAACCCATTCGTGCCGGAACGCGCTTCGCCGGCAGCAGAGCCCTGAACCCACAGCCGGACTTTTGAAAAAAAATGCAGCACTCGGGAACAAATGTCTTCCAGATCCAGTTAATGATTCTATATTTGAAAAACTATTCAAATAAACAAATGAGACCAAATCATGATCACGCTGACTGAAGAATCCTGCATCCGTAAGGAAGTCGACCTCGGCCTGCTACGGGGTTTGCAGGCCAGGCTGCACGAAACCGGTCATCTGGAACAGCTCGCCGACCTGCTTTCGGTCGCCGGCAACGACACGCGGCTGAAGATTCTCTTCCTGCTGGCGGAGAGCCCCGAGCTCTGCGTCTGCGACCTGGCCGACGTCACCGGTATGACGGTCTCGTCCATCAGCCACCAGCTCAGCAAGCTGCGCGTTCACGGCCTCATCGCCAAGCGCCGCGACGGCCAAACCATTTACTACCGGCTGCTCGACACGCCGTTTGTCGCCTTTCTGAAACAACTCTTTGAATTGGAGGATTAAACGAAAATGAACAAAACCGTTCTGTCCACCTCAGGCTCGATTGTATCAGCCTTTCTCGCATCGCTTTGCTGCATCGGTCCGGTCGTCCTTTCCGTCATCGGCGCCGGCAGTCTGGGCTTTGCCGCGGTCTTCGAACCCTACCGCCCCTATCTCATGGTCACGACCGTGCTCTTTCTCGGGGCGGGATTCTATTTCACCTACCGCAAACGGGAAGTTAAGTGCGAAGACGGCACCTGCAAAGTGGAATCGGCCGGCACGTTGAACAAGGCCATTCTGTGGATCGCCGCGGTCATTGCCGTGGTTTTCATGTTCTTTCCGCAGTTGCTGGGCTTGCTATAGGGCCGACATTCAAGAAAAAACAGCCACGGATTGACACGGATGAACGCGAATAAAATGCTGGAAGACGTTGAAGAAGAAACTGTTAACGAACCAAAACCTAACCCAAAGGAGTAAGACAAATGTTCAGAATCACACTCACCGTTATCCTTAGCGCAGCGCTTGCCGTGCTTGCGCTCACTTCCTGCAGCCACAAGGCGGAAAGCAACGCGGCTGCAGACCAGCCTCAAACCGCCTCCCTCGTGGCAACCGAAACCGTCTCCTTCGGCGTGGACGGCATGACCTGCTCCGGCTGCGAGTACAACATCGCCGCCGCAGTCAAGAAGATCGACGGCGTCGCCGAGGTCAAATCCGACTATAAAAAGGGCGTAGCGGTCGTGAAATACGACCCGAAGAAAGCCAACGTGGACCAGTTTGTCGAGGCGGTCAACAAGGCTGGCTACAAAGCGCACAAGTCGAAACTCAACTAAGCCGGAGGCCAACCATGTCTGACTGTTGCTCAGGAAGCTCCTGCAGCACCGCAGCGCCGGAAAGTTGTCCGGCGTGCGGTGAAAAGGGGCAGGCGGTCGAAAAACTGACGATCGAACACATGCTGAAAACGGATGTCGCCGGCAAGCTTGCCGGCGACTACGCCTTTTGCAAAACCGCGACCTGTGATGTCGTTTACTTCGCAAACACCGGCGAGACCTTTCGCAAACAGGATTTGCGCGTGCGCGTCGGCATCAAGGAAACCGAGGACCCGAGTCCGGTCTGCTACTGTTTCGACTATACTCGCGAACGCATATTCGAGGAGATTAACGCCACCGGTGAAAGTACGGCCCTGCCGTTTATCACCGACAAAGTGAAGGCCGCCGCCTGCCGCTGCGAGACCGAGAATCCTTCCGGTCGCTGCTGTCTGGGCGAGGTGAAGAAAACCATAAAAGCCGGATTGGAGGCGCGAAGATACGAAACGGTGAAGCAATGACTGTTTCAAAGGAAGCATGAAACCCGCTCATCTGGCGGCCCTGGCCGAAAAATTGCGCTTGTCCGGTGTGCCCACACATTTTGACGAAACTAAGTCGCGACTACTGATCGAAGTTTGGCGTGCGGTACTGGCGGGCAGGCCGGTGTCTCCATCACAAATTGAGACCTTTGCGCGGCGCCTTTCACTCAACACACAAGACGCGCTCTCATTCATCTTCCGAGTCAGCGAGCGAAATGAAGGCGGAGAAATCATCGGCATCTTCGGCCTGTCACAGCGCAAACACCCGCACAAATTTTTCATCGACGGTCGAACGTTTTATGCGTGGTGCGCGTGGGATGCTCTGTTCCTGCCCCCGATGTTGAGACAGGCCGCACGTGTCGAGTCCACCTGTCTGCAAACCGGCCTTACGACCACCGCCGAGGTGACCCCGGAAGGTGTCGCGTCCTGTCTGCCTGCGAACGCCGTGCTCTCCATCCTCGTACCTGAAAGCAACAATCTTGAGCTAAACAGCTTCGAAGCCGTGCGGTCATCATTCTGTTGCAACGTGCATTTCTTTCATTCCGCGTCGGCAGCGCAGGCTTGGCTGTCTGCCAAGAAGCAAGCGTTCGAGGTTCTCTCCGTCGAGGAAGGGTTCCAGCTCGGACTGTTCGCCTTTCGAGAAATGCTCGAGTACGTCTGATTGGTTGCGAAATGAAAAACCTTAGCGAGGGATGAAAATGTACAAACGATTCTGGTTGTATTTGTTGTTTGTTCTGGCGGCGGCATGTGGCCAACGTCAGGAGGCGCAACTGAACAACAAAGGCCAGGCGGGCGGGCCATCTTCCATAACCATCTCCGTCGGCAAAGGTCCCGATGCCATGTTCCTGACGCCGGACGAGAACTTTCTCTACATCGCCAATGTCGAAGACTCCTTCATCAGTGTCATCGATACGCGCACGGACAAAGTGGTCAAAACCATCGACGGCGCCGATTACCCCTGGGGTTTTGTGCGTTTGGGTGAGAGCAACCTCGTCGCGGTCAGCGGTTACGACAAAGGGGTGGACATCATCGATTTTTTCACTCACAAAATTGTGCGCTCCTATTGGTTCGAGCAGAATTTCGGAGGTATAGTCGCATCCAAGGAATGCTAAATTATGTTTGTTGTCTGCATCTGCGT
>CAZTNL010000140.1:0-7253 GCA_964614885.1 uncultured Calditrichaceae bacterium
CGAAGGTGATGATCTGGGTTACGTTTTTCTCGCCGTACTTTTCCTTCACATACTGGATGATCTCTTCCCGGCGCTCGTAGCAAAAATCGATATCGATATCGGGCATGGTGACCCGTTCGGGATTGAGAAATCTCTCGAAGATGAGATTGTATTTCAGGGGATTGATGTTGGTAATCTCCAGGCAGTAGGAAACCAAGCTGCCGGCCGCGGAGCCACGCCCGGGCCCGACCGGAATTCCCTTGCTTTTCGCATGGCGGATGAAATCCATGACGATGAGAAAGTAGCCGGAGAAACCCATCTGGATGATAATGCCGAGTTCGTGCTCCAGGCGCTCCTTCACCTCAGGCGTTATTTCGCCAAACCGCATCCTCGCGCCATCGTAAACAATTTTGCGCAGATAATCATCCAGACTTTCTGCTTCCGCACCCTCGGGAATGTCGAAGTTCGGCAGGTAGGTCCGGTCAAAGTCAATATCCAGATTGCACTTGTCTGCAATTTCCACAGTCCGTTTCAAAGCATCTTCATACTCTGGAAACGCCTGCATCATTTCTTCCTGAGTCTTGAAATAGATTTCATTCGTTGTGTACCGCAGACGCTTCGGGTCATCTCTGTCCTTTCCGGTTTGCAGACAGATCAGACAGTCATGCGGCATGTAGTGTTCTTGTTTCAAATAGTGGATATCGTTGGTGACCACGAGCGGAATGCTGAGTTCTTTGCTCAGCTCAACTACACCCTCTCTCGCCAGGTCCTCGTCCTTGATCCCATGATTCTGAATTTCGAGGTAGTAGTCATCCTTGAATATTTCGCGGTACTCCAGTGCAAGTCTCTTGGCTTCGTCATACCCCTTGCGCAGGAAATTCCAGGCGATTTCACCCTTAAGGCAGGCCGAGAGTGCGACAATCCCCTCGCTGTACTCGCGAAGCACCTCTTTGTCCATCCGCGGTCGATAATAGAAGCCATCCAGATAAGCGGTCGAGACCAGGCGCATCAGATTCTGATAACCGGTGAAATTCTTCGCCAGGAGCACGAGATGGAACGAGGTGGAGGCTACGCCTTCGGTGTACTGCCTCTGCTTGCGGCTGCCGGGAGCGACATAGGCTTCCACTCCGATGATCGGCTTGATGCCATTTTTTCGCGCAATCTGGTAGAATTCGACAGCGCCGAACATATTGCCGTGGTCCGTCAGTGCCAGAGCCGGCATTTCGCACTCGACGCCGCGTTGGACGAAGTCGGTCAACCGGCAGGCGCCATCCAGAAGACTGTACTGTGAGTGATTATGGAGGTGAATGTAATCAACCATCTTGGCTACGACACTGGTTTGCACGGCTGAGTCACCGCAGAGTTGAGCGCTGCGTATGTGAAAGGCCACAAAGCCGTTCACAATGATAATAGCATCCGGACGTCCTCTTCGGGAACTCCGGCATTGTTACACCAACTATACTAAATAAAATGCCGAAAAAAAAGCAAAAAGACCCGGGAGAATCTTTCTTGGCTCAAAAAATGTGAGGAGACGGTAAATTTGCAAACCAGGCGCGCTGCACAGAGGGCAGCAGAAAAATGAGGCCTCCCTCTGTGCTCGCGCGGCCAACGTATGCTGGCTACATATTCAGGTCGCCAAACTCACGTTCGGCGCGAGCGAGGTACTCGCTGTCCTGATAGAAACTCATCAGATTCTGCAGTTCGATCCCGGCGGTCCGCAGGTCACCCAATTTTATGTAAGTTAGTCCGATCATGAACTGGGCATCGTCGACCTTGTTGTTGTGGTCGTAGGCGAAGACCTTCTCGAACTCGGCGATCGCGACTTCATACTGGCCAAGGGCATAGTATGCTTCGCCGATCCAGTATTGACAATTGTCCGCCAGTTTATCCGTATCCGGTTGGCTGAGCAGAGCGCGGAATTTCGCGATCGCATCCGGGAAACGGCGGGCGTAGACGTCATTGAGAGCATCCTGGTAGGAAGCCGCATAGTCTGAGTTTCCACCCCCGGTGAAAGCCGGTGCCTGCCTGACAACAGGCGTGGTCGAAGCGAATTGCGCAGGCACGCCGCCAACGACCTGGTTGAGCGCGTGCAGTTGAAAATCAGCTTCCTGCACTTCAGCGCGCAAGCTGTCTTCCAGCTCTGCCTTGTGCTTGGATGCCTTTTCCAGGTCGGCGATTTCAACCTCAAGGTCGAGAAACAATTCTTCGCTGAGGAAATCGTCTTCTGTCTTTCGGCTGATCT
The DNA here is from genome assembly GCA_964614885.1 of uncultured Calditrichaceae bacterium. Taxonomy (GTDB): domain Bacteria; phylum Zhuqueibacterota; class Zhuqueibacteria; order Oceanimicrobiales; family Oceanimicrobiaceae; genus JAJDAG01. The sequence goes on from CAZTNL010000140.1 coordinate 2,222, forward strand.
CGGAACCGGACGGCGAAATGCCCAGTGCGGTGAGAATCTCGTTGCGCTGGCTGTCATCGAGATTGTTGGAACCTTCATCCAACTGAGCCAATTGCGACATGAGCTCGGAGTTGTCGGTCTCAGCACCTTGTTGCGCAAACTGGGTGTCCTGCGATGTGGGGCCATCGGCCAGGAGGTCGTCGTCGTAGTTTACATCGGGTACGCGCCCACTGCAAACCGTAAACAACCCCCAAACCACCAACAAGAGTGAAAGAACAGATGTGCTCAGCATTCTTCGTAACTCTGTCATGATGCGTACTCCTTAAATTTAAGAACGTCGCCGACTTCACGCCGGCATTACAACCAAAACTCCAACAGCACTTTGTAAGTCATCATTTCCCCCGTTTTGTTAACTGCTAAAGACCGCCGTCTTCCCGCCAAATATCTGCTCCGAGCTCCCGTAGCTTACATTCGAGTTGCTCATAACCGCGGTCCAGATGGTAAACGCGATGAACTTCGGTGCGGCCGCGCGCAACCAGCCCGGCCAAAACCAGGCTGGCGCTGGCCCGCAAGTCCGTCGACATCACCTGTGCGCCGTTTAACGCCCCGACACCGTTGACAAACGCCGTATTCTCTTTCACTTCAATCTGGGCCCCCAACCTGCGGAGCTCTGCAGCATGGGTGAAGCGGTCCAGAAATATCGTATCGGTTATGGCGCTGGCTCCGTCAGAGAGCGTCATCAGCGCCATCCACTGCGCCTGGAGATCCGTCGGAAACCCGGGATACTCCGAGGTCCGGATGTTCGTGGCATGTATCCGCCCGCCAGCCTGTACATGCACCCTTCCATTTCCCTCTTCAACAGACGTTCCTGCCTCACGCAGCTTGGCGGTCAGCGAACTGACATGCTCCGGATCCGTATTCAGGATTTCTACATCACCCCCAGACAGCGCGGCTCCAATCATAAACGTTCCGGTCTCGATTCGATCAGGTATAACCTCAAAATCAACAGGCCTCAGACCATTCACCCCGGTGACGACAACCTCCGAGGTGCCGTGGCCCTCGATGTTGGCGCCCATCTTTATCAAAAACTCCGCGAGTGACGCGATCTCCGGCTCTCTCGCTGCGTTGCGAATGGTCGTGACGCCATCCGCGAGCGTCGCTGCCATCAGCAAGTTGCCGGTCGCTCCAACACTAGGAATATCTAAACTTATATTACCACCAACGAGCTGCTTTGCCGACGCGAGAATATAGCCTTTTTCCAGCTCAATACTCGCCCCCATTTGCTCCAGGCCCTTGATATGCAGGTCTACCGGGCGGGCGCCGATGGCGCAGCCTCCTGGCAGCGATACTTTCGCCCGGCCAAACTTCGCCAAAAGAGGCCCGAGCACGTAAACCGATGCCCGCATCGTCTTGACGAGCTCGTACGGCGCTTCATAGAAGCTGCATCCAGTGGTATCCACTGTGAGCGCGTTCTCTGAAAAATCCACACGGGCACCGATGATCCGCATCAGGTGTGCCATGGTTTTCACGTCGCGCAAGTCGGGAACGTTGCTGATGCGAAATACGCCTTCAGCCAGCAAAGTCGCCGCCATAATTGGCAGAACCGCGTTCTTGGCGCCGCCGATAGCGACCTTGCCAAGCAGCGGTGTTCCGCCATTCACAACCAGCTTATCCACGCCAACACCTACCCAACTTCAGGATCCATCAGCAGCTCGCGGGCGCTGCTGAGATGGGCCTCGGAAATGTCTTTTCCGGCGAGCAGTCTGGCGATTGCCTCCTCACGCTCTTCCTCAACAATCTCGCGAATGCCTGTGTGCGTTCTTCCGCCCCTCTCGGACTTTTCAACAAGGTAGTGGTGCATGCCGAGGCTCGCGATCTGCGCGAGATGCGTAATGCAAATCACCTGATGGTGCTCCGATAGAGCGCGCAGCTTCATTCCTACGGCCCGCGCTACCCGTCCCGAAACACCGCTGTCGATCTCGTCGAATACGAGCACGGGGATCTGCCCTTTTCTGGCAAGCAGAGATTTTAACGCGAGCATGATTCGAGACACCTCCCCCCCGGATGCCACTCTTGACAACGGCTTTAGCGGCTCCCCGGTATTAGCGGATATCTGAAAATTAGCAAAGTCCATGCCACGGCTGTCAGCTACGTAGCTCTGTCCGTCGATATCCGCGTCACCTGCTGGGTCGGGTCGCAAGGTCAAGCCCACGACAAACTGTGCGCCGGGCATGCCCAGCTCGCCCAGAATTCCAGGTATCGACGATTCCAGGCGAACCGCTGTTTCGTGCCGTTTCGAGCTCAAAGTGAGGCAGGCATCAGAGAACCGCGCTCGAGCCTCTGCCACTTCCTTTTGCAGCGAATCGATGTCTTCGGACAGCGTGTCGAGGCCCGAGAGTTCGTTTGCAATATCAGACCGGTAGGCAACCAGTTCTGCTATTGATTTCTGATATTTTTTTCTGGCACCGGCCAGCTCCGCAAGCCTGGACTGGATCGTTTCAAGCCGGTCTGGCTCAAATGTGATCCCGGAATTGTAACTCTGCAACGATTTTGCCATCTCTTCAACGACTACCCTGGCTGACTCGCAGTCAGAGAGATATCTGGAAACCGAGGAATCGATGCCCTGCAATTCATCCACTTTGCCCAGGACGATGTTCAGCTTGTCAAAAATCGAATCGTCGTCTTCGTACAGGAGTCTGGTGATTTCCGAAGTGAGTTCAAAAAGACGCTCCGCGTGGCGGACGCGCTTTTCCTCCGCCAGCAGATCTTCCTCCTCGTCCGGGGTGAGCATGAGCTTGTCGATTTCATCCGCCTGAAATTGGAGAAAGTCGCGGCGGGCCTGCATGTCCGCCTTTCGCTTTTGGACCGCCTGCAGTTGTTCCGCCAGCTCTCGGAACCTCCGGTGTGTCTCCTGCACGGCCGCCAGTTCGGCGGCCAAAGCGCCATATTCATCCAGGAATTCGATATGCTGGCTTTCTCTCAACAGCGACTGGTGGTCGTGCTGCCCATGCAAATCGACAAGGTAATTACCAATTTCCTGTAGCAGAGAAAGCTGCACGGGCGTGTCGTTGACAAAGGCCCTGGTTCGTCCGCTATCGAGAATCTCCCGGCGCAAAATCAACCCGGGCGACCCATCGTCGAGGGCCAGTTCACGCAGCCGCCCGGAAAGTCTGGAATTGGCGTCAATATCGAACGAGCCTTCGATGACTGCCTTGCTGGCGCCTGCACGCAGGGCCGTGGTATCGACGCGATCGCCCAGAATCGTACCCAGCGCTGCCATGAGAATGGATTTTCCGGCGCCGGTTTCGCCAGTGAGGATATTGAGTCCCCCGCCAAAGCGAATGTCCGCGTCGGAAATCAAGGCGTAGTTTTTTATGTGGAGCCTGGTGAGCATCGTTCTGAGAGAAGTCCAGGGCGTTAGCGGTTTACGACCGCCACCTTTCCGCTCGCCGAGATATTCGTATTGTTGGTGGAGGCCAGGTACACATAGATGCCGCTTGCAACGAAGTTGCCATCCTCATCGGTTCCATCCCAGAGCGCCTGAGCACCCTGAATGTCGTTAAAAGCGACGAACGTCTTGATTCGCTGTCCTGAGGAGCTAAAAATAGTGACGTTGGTATTCTCCGAGAGATTTGTAATCGTGAACACCTTCCCGCCGCCGGGTATGAAAGGATTGGGGAAGCCCGTCAACTGGCTCAAATCCTCACGCGGCGCGGTAAAGAGTGTCTGGGCGCGCGAAAGGCCGTTGTCCGTGCCAATCCAAACTTCACCGGTACCCGAATTAAAAGCAAATGACTGCACGTTACCGCTCACAATATCGCTGTTGCCAACCGTAATGTCCCCAATTTTGTCGCGATGACCGCGAAGAATGGTAACGCCGTTGGCCGTGCCGACCCATTTGTTATTGATTGCATCGATGCCGATGGTGTTTACGGGGGTGTCAAATTCATCGTCGACTATCTGGTCGAACCATATATTCAACCCTGTCGAGGTTCCGATCCACATGGCACCGTTCTGGTCGACGGCCAATGCTGTAATGCTGTTGCTAAACAGGCGGTCGTCTGCCTGAGTCAGCCCCTGGCTGTAGTTGTCGTCGCTCCGGTCGAGCAGGGACCCTTTGTAATCGATGACCTGCACGCCTGCATCCTCAGTCCCGAGCCAAATGCGATCGCTCTTGTCCACGGCGATGCTCGTGAGCGATTTGCTGACAATATCGCGGAGATTGAAGTAGACATACTGTCCGGAAGGCGTCCGACTCACGAGTACCTTGGTGTTTATCGCCTCCCGGTTTGCTAACCAGATATTGTCTGCGCTGTCCCTCGCCAGCGCCGGAATCAAAACAAAACCTGGATCCCCGCCGAAACCTGACAGTACGCCACCAACCGTGTCGATTTTGGTGAAAGAAAAACCGTCGCCGCCATCCTCGATGATGGTCACGCCGCCTCCCCAGCTCCCGGCCCAAATGCGTCCTTCGGCGTCAAGCACTAGGTCTCGGTAATCTGTGGAGGGCAAGCCGTCAGCCCGCGTCAGATTGGTCCAGAGCTGGCCATCAAAAACATGGAGACCCGCAGTTCTCGAAGCGCACCAAAGCCGCCCGGAGGCATCGAGAAGCAGACTCTTAAAATCATTGCTGGCCGGCGCATTCGCCGAAGTCAGCCTCCACTCGCCAGACAAGAAATCAAAACTCGCCAGCCCCTTGTCCTTCTCGCCTATCCAGACTTGCCCTGCGGCGGACGTTGCCATCGCGGTGACATTGGCAACGTTCGGGCCGAGCTGCTCCCACGTTCCTGATGGATTTCTCCAAAATACGCCGTTTTCCAAAAGCGCAACCAGGGTTGAGTTTGGAAAGAAATCGTTAGCAGACGCAGCTTTCAGCGCCAAAACGGTCCCGGCCAGCCCGGCGCTCGTCCAGCGGCCGTTTGCCAGCATCGCAACGCCCGCGGAGGTTGCGGCATAAGCCGTATCTCCAATCACGGCTATTTCCCGGATCCGCTCAGACGGCAACCCGTCCCGGAAGCGGTACTGCGTCCAACTGGAAGGCGCCTGCAGGTTC
>CAZTNL010000141.1:0-7248 GCA_964614885.1 uncultured Calditrichaceae bacterium
AAATGGAGGTTGTTATGAATCCCAAGTGGTACACGGTTCTAGTCATGTTCTGCATGGCCGGGTTCCTGGTTCTGGCCCCGAGCGCAAACGCTCAGACCTACGTGGGCCCGGAAAAGTGCCTGACCTGCCACGGTGCGATTAAGAAGGATGCCTCTGGTTGGCGTACCTCGATGCACGCCAACGGTTACTCGGTCGTTCTCGATGACTCGCACACGATGCAAGACAAGCTTGGTATGGTCAATGACGTGGACCAGAACGGCACCGATGATTTCAAAGATGGTCTGGATTTTAATACCATCAGCAGCGCGTTCGATCCCTACAAGCCGAACGCACCGGTTCTGGCCTACTCGGCAGCGACTGGTTACACGATCACCATTGGCGCCCGGACGCACAAGGTCTACATGACCTATGGCGGCAGTGGCCTTTACAAACAACGTTACGTCGTCAAAATCGCAACGGATGAAGGCGAGTCGAACGACTATTACGTGTCACCGATTCAGTACAACGAAAAGACCCATGAATACGTGCTGTATCATCCGGATGCATGGTATGATGCGAGCTCTGCGCCGATCGACTACTCGACGCGTGCCCTGGCCTCGACAAACTCCCGCAGTTTGGCCAAAGGCTGCTCCGGTTGCCACGTAACCGGTCTGGAGCTGCAACAGGACGCCAACGGCGAATGGTTGATGAGCGGTGGTGGCGTCGAAGACGAGACGCTTTATGCCGACAAGAACAACGTGTTTGACATCGACGGCGACGGCGACCTCGACCAGATCAACACTGGTTGTGAGCGTTGCCACGGTCCCGGTGGCGACCATGTTGCGCTGCCTGTAAAGACCAACATCATCAACCCTGAAGACGATTTGACTGTTGAGCAGGCAAATAACATGTGCGGCATGTGTCATAGCCGCGGCAAGAGCCTGCCTAACCACACATTTGGATTCCCGTTTGACGATCAGAATCTACAGTCGTGGGCGCCAGGCGATATGGTTGCCGACATCTACTCTGATGGCAACGGGCTGTGGCCGGACGAGGCCACGTCGGTGAAACATCACCAGCAGTACACTGATTTCATTAAGTCCTCTATGCCGGCTAATGGTGTGGCCTGCTATAGCTGCCACGACGTACACAATGGCGAGAAGCACCACATTCGGCGGCAGGTCACGGCCACGGACAGTCTCGGTGCGCCGATAGTGATCGCTACCGATAACGATGACAACACGCTTTGCCTGTCATGCCACGCGACCACCGGCGATTTCGCAGCCATTCCGGTGGAATGGGTCGCGGATGCCGCGAACCACACCACAGAGATTGGCGCGGTCGTTTCACAGCACACGCGCCATCCTTATGACCCGACGGGCACAGGCGCAAGCCGCTGCTCGAAGTGTCACAACCCGAAGGCTGCAAAGTCGGCAGTTCCGTATGACATCCATGCCCATACTTTCGAGGTTGTTTCACCTGAGAAGACCCTCTTTTACCAGGCCGATGGCGGCATGCCGAATTCCTGTGCCACAAGCTGTCACATGAAAGACGGATTCCCGCAGTTCGGAATCGATATGACCGCCAACACGACCAGCAACTGGACTGAGGCGGCCGACGTTGCCCTTGCTGATAGCCTGATGCACTACTACGGCCCAGGCGGTATTTGGTGGGATACCGGCAACCCGCTGGCCGTCGAAGAATCGCCGGCCGGCCTTGTGCCGACGACGTATGCGCTGTCCCAGAACTTCCCGAATCCGTTCAACCCATCGACGACGATCGCTTTCAACATAGCGAAAGCTGGGTTTGTACGGCTGAATCTCTACAACATTCTGGGCCAGAAGATTGCGACGCTGGTGAACGAAAACCTGCAGTCTGGAAACTACAGGTTCAACTTCGACGCGTCCGGCCTGTCCTCTGGTGTCTACATCTACAGACTTGAGGTTAACGGCTTCGCACAATCGAAGAAAATGGTATTTTCCAAGTAGTTCGGGGAAGCCATTCGCAGAGAACGACTCAGAACGGGCTGGCGAGTTTGCCGGCCCGTTCTTTGTGTGTAGAGGAAAAGTCTCAATCCTGGGGATTGGACTGAGCGTCGGTTCCCGAAAGTAGGAATGACTGCCTGATTATTGGCCAGAGATGGGAATTTGTTTCGGGAGGCATTTTTAAGATAGTTGTGTAAATTATTGTTTTATATTGGGTACTGGCCATGCCCGCGATTTGGCATGATCCTTGGACTTGCCGCGCGAAAGAATCTAAGATAACTTTGACCCGGAGCCACAGATAGAATGGGAAGATATTGGTTGTACCTCTGCCTCGCAGTAGTGTGGGTGCCGTTTGGTTGCAGCAACCTGAGGGACGACGTCCCCACAGTGTCAAAATCATTTCACCCATCCGGCTGGCTTGCACAGGGCACGGAGGATTTTCACGGCGCTTTTATCAGAAACACAGAGTGGGATCTCAACCAGTGCAAGAGTTGTCACGGTGACGATTATGCCGGGGGCAAAGCCAACGTTTCCTGCATTACCTGCCACGAGGCCACCCCGGAAGATTGCGTCGTCTGCCACGGCGGCCAGGACAATCAGACCGGAGCGCCACCGCGGGACCTCGACGGTAACACCGCGGTAACTTCAGTTGCCGTCGGAAGTCACTCCGCGCATCTTTCGGGCGAAGAGGTAAGCGATGGCATTGCCTGCGAGTCATGCCACCTGGTTCCAGCGACTTTCGACAGCCCGGGTCACGCGGACTCGATGTTGCCTGCGGAGCTGACATTCTCCGGGCTGGCGACCACCGATTCCGCGGCGCCGCAATGGGATGAAGGCGCAGCCACCTGCTCTAACGCGTACTGCCACGGTGCCTGGCGCTTATCTAAGGCGGAATCTAACTTTGCTTCTTTTTATACGGGAGAGGAAATGACGGGCAACAGCGCAGCCCCGACCTGGACGGACCCGGAAAGCGCTGCCTGCGGCAGCTGCCACGGGCTGCCCCCGACCGGACACCTCCCATTCGAAATAACCGCGTGCAGCAGTTGCCACGCGACGGTCATCGACGCTTCCGGCACAATCATCGACAAGTCGAAGCACATTGATGGCAACATCAATGTCTTTGGCCAGGAAGTGCCGATGCGCTAACGGCTGGAATTTGCAGTCCGCCATGTTGCAGCGCCTGTGGGCGAACTCGGCCAGGACTAAAAGTAGTCAGCAAACCCTCGATTAAGGAAATGAAGAAGAAATTACCAGAAGTCGTCTACAACCCGGTCAGCATGTTCGGCGGAATCGTCGCTCTTACCAGTTTTCTCCTCATTCTTGCCGTGGTGTTTTTCGCTTCGTTCACGCCCGATGCGTCGCCCTATCTTGGAATCATGGCGTTCATAATCTTTCCTGTCATTCTGGTTGTCGGTCTGTTGCTGATACCCATCGGTGCGAAATTGGAGCGAAATCGGCGGGCAAAGGCCGAGAACGGGACCACCCCGCAGTCGTTTCGGCTGGATCTTGGGAATCCGCAGCACCGCCGGGCCATGGGAGTGACCGTCACCATTATTATCATTTTCATTATTGCCACGGCAATGGGGACGTATCAGGCATACGAGTTTACTGAGTCCGTCACGTTTTGTGGTGAGGTGTGCCACACGCCGATGGAGCCGGAGTACACGGCCTACCAGAATTCACCCCATGCGCGGGTCACCTGCGCCGAGTGCCACGTTGGCCGCGGCGCTACCTGGTACGCTCGCTCGAAATTGTCCGGCATGTACCAGGTTTATGCCGCCTCTTTTGACCTGTTTCCGCGACCCATCCCTGTTCCGATTGAGAATCTGCGACCGGCGCGGGAAACATGCGAACAGTGCCACTGGCCGGACAAGTTTCATGGCTCGCAGGAGAGGAATTTCGTGCACTACCTCCCGGATGAGGAAAACACCGAGATCCATTTCAGGCTGTTGGTTAAGACCGGCGGCGGCAGCGAAGAAAACGGTCGGGCCGAGGGAATTCACTGGCACATGAATATCGCCAATGAGATCGATTACATCGCCACCGATAAGCAACGACAGGAGATCGCGTGGGTACGGACGAAGGATCCGCAAGGAAATGAACGCATCTACGTCGACGAGGAGAACCCTGTCGAGCCTGAGGATGTGAAAAAATACGAGATGCGGCGGATGGATTGCATCGACTGCCACAACCGGCCGACGCACGTCTTCTTGACGCCGGACCGTGCTGTCGACAACTTCCTCTTCAATGGTCGCATCGACCGCAGCCTGCCCAGCATTAAACGCATCGCAGTCGAATCTCTCATCGGTGAGTTTTCCACAAAAGATTCGGCCCTGGCGGCTATAGGAAAGCGGGTGCGCACGGCCTATGCCGAGGAGTATCCCGAGGTACTCGAGGAGCGAAGCGTCGATGTTGACTCTGCGATAGCGGCCGTCAAAGAGGTATACCGGCGTAACTTTTTTCCCGAAATGAAAGTTCGCTGGGATGTATACCCGGAAAATATTGGCCATCTGTCAAGCCCGGGCTGCTTTCGCTGTCACAACGGTACCTTTAAGAGTGACGATGGAAAGACGATTTCGCGCGATTGCCGAAGTTGCCACATAATCATTTCGCAAGGCAAGACCGGCGCGGCAGAGATGATAAACCCGGGGGGACTGGAGTTCGAGCACCCCGAGGACATTGATGGCGAATGGAAAGAGACGAGTTGCAGCGAATGCCACACCGGCACGTCGCAGCTGTGATTTGTCCGACTAAAATCGCAGCAATGAATTTTACGATGAGGATTGAGCCTTGAGAAGACTATGGATCGTTTTTCTGAGTCTGGCATGCGTTTCGGCTGCTTTTGGGCAATCGATCAACGCGCGTTTCTCGACCTCCTTCTATTCATGGGAGAGATCCGTAACTGACAGCACTTCGCAGAATCATGTACGGATCTATGAAACCGGCAGGATTACGCTCGGCCAGCTGGGGACGCAGAAGCTATCCTTTCACGCGTACGGTCAGGTTGCGAACGACTTTTCACAGCAGGCCGATAACGACCCGATTCCGCGCCTCTATAACGCCTATTTGCAGTGGGTTGATTCCAAAGGCGTGCTCAGCCGGGCCCGGCTGGGAAGACAGCGCGTATACTCGGGCGTCGCCTACGGCACAATCGATGGTATCGATGTCAGCCTGAAACTGGGTAGGCGGGTGAAGCTTGGCGCTTTCGCCGGGACACTGGTGCCGCTCTCAACCAGCATTGAAGTCGCCAATTGGGATGAGAGCCACGCCTTTGGTTTTCGTGCCGGAACGAGCAATCTGCTCGGGGCAAAGGTCCTTCTAAGCTACATGCAGCGCAACCGGCGCCCGGTCGCTTATGCCGCGCCTGGACGTTACACCGGCAAGCTCATCTCCTTCGAGAGCCTCGAGCAACGTCTCGCAGGTCTCGACGTATCGCACCGTATCGACTCTCATTTGAATGTGTACGGTCGTCTCGATTACGACCTTGTGCAGGAACGCGTCAGGAGGGCTCAGCTTGAAATGCAGCTCGCAGCCTCGAAGAAGCTAAACCTGACAGGGGAGTTTGTCCATCGAGCACCGTTGATAGAGGCAAACTCGATTTTTTCAGTGTTCGAGCAGAACGCGAGCCAGTACCTGGGTCTGCGAGCCAACTACCGTGTTGCAGCCGGGTGGTCGGCAAATGGCAACTTCGGTTTCCAAAAATTGGACGGAGATGAAGCGATTCGGTTTGGCGTGGGCCTCAGGTGCAAATATGGCTATCTCGGCTACAACTTCAGAACCGGTTACGGCGGACAAAACAATGGCTTAAATGCGGCCATCAATTACCCTTTGACTGAGAGCCTGGCTCTGACGGCAAGCACCGGGGTTGCCCGCTATAGTCTGTTCGACGAGAATGCAGAGGACAATACTTCGCTTACAGGTAGCCTCGGCGTTAACTACAGGCCCAGTAAGCATTTTTCGCTTGACGTTGTCGGACATGGCGTGCGAAATCGATTTGTTAGTAGCGATTTTCGTTTTTTTGCTAAAGCCAATTACTGGTTTTTCAAGTCAGGAAGGTAGACTCAACCTATGAAAACACTACCAGCAAAATACTGGTCATGGTTGCTTGCTGTTTTGGTCCTGGCACTCGGCACGTTGATTCTGTTCTCACAATCAAAACCCCGACCACGCAGCGAAATCATCAAGTTCTCGCACAAGTACCACCTTGTCGAGGCTGAAGCCGAATGCGCCGACTGTCATGTTAAGGTCGCAGGTAGTGAGTCCGGCACAGATAACCTGCTGCCGACTATGGACGATTGCGGCAACTGTCACGATGTTGAAGCGGAAGACGAGTGTTCGGTCTGCCACTTCGAGGATGAGGACACGCAGGTTGCTTTTGAGCCAAAGACGCACAAGATGAACTTCAATCACAAGGCGCATCTCGCCAGACAGGATTTGACCTGCCAGTCTTGCCACAAGAATCTCGATAAGGTGGATTTTGCCAACAGCGCAAGCCTCCCTTCTATGAAGGAGTGTACGGACTGCCACAACAATCAACAGGCAAGTCTCGAGTGTACAACCTGCCACACGAGCACCTTGAATCTGCGTCCGGCAGACCATTCAGCCGATTTTCTGGTTTCGCACAAAAATGTGGCGCGTTTCGATCAGGAAGAGTGTGCTACCTGCCACGCCGAGAACGATTGTTCGGAATGCCATGACGGCGCGGTTCTCACGGCCACCCGGTTCGGCAAGGCGGGATCGGCTGGCGGCGTGGACGTCCAAAGTCCGCTCGTTCCCTCCGGTCGCGGGACGAAGGCGCTGCGGCTGGAACGCATCCACGATCTCAATTTTCGTATGACACATCCACAGCAAGCACAGACGCGAAGTAAAGAGTGTGCCGTCTGCCATGAAACCAGCAACTTCTGCCAGACATGTCATGAGGCCGAGGGGGTTGACGTTGCCGGAAAACCCGCCTGGCATGGTGGGGCCGACTGGGGTGCGGTGGCGGGCGCTGTCGGCACCGGAGGCGGGCGGCACGCTGCGCTTGCGAAACGCGACATTGAGAACTGCGCCTCGTGTCACAGCACCCAGGGCGATGATCCGACCTGCTTGCTGTGCCACACAGATTTTGACGATGCTCCCGGAACAGATCCGAAGACGCATGACAGCGGATTTGCAAATCGGTTCAGCGAGGGTGATAGCTTTCATGACGATGATAGCGCGCTATGTTATTCATGTCATGTGAAGTCGGAAAACTCTCCAACCGGATTCTGCGGCAGCTACTGCCACGAGCTCAAGAACTAGC
>CAZTNL010000142.1:0-7241 GCA_964614885.1 uncultured Calditrichaceae bacterium
TCACATTTTCGGCTGCGACATTTGCCAGGACGTTTGTCCCTGGAACCGCCGGGCCGCGACGACCCCGGACGCCGCATTCGGCCCCCGGCCCGGTCTGGTCAATCCCGCGCTGGAAGAAATCGCGGCCTGGGATCTGGAACAGTTCCGGGAGCGGCTGCGACACAGCCCGCTCAAGCGGGCGAAATACCGCGGCCTGCAACGAAACCTGGCCGTTGCCATGGGAAATTCCCGCGACCGCAGATTTCTGCCGGTTCTCGAACGTTGGGCCCGCAGTGAAGATGAACGGCTGCGGGAACATGCAATCTGGGCACTGAAAAAAATTGACGGAGAGGACGGATAGTGGGGGTATGCAAAAACGGGTGTCGGCTTGAACGAGCGCATGCCTCGGGCCGGGCTCAAAGCGGCAGGTGAGTCTCTGTGCTCACAGAGCTTTCAGCGCCATAGATTCAGCAGGAAACTACGTGCAAAAGAAAAAGATAACAGACACAAGAAACGTGCCGGTTTTCCCACTGCCGAATGTGGTCTTCTTTCCCAAGACTCTGCTGCCGCTGCATGTTTTCGAAGCGAGATACAGAAAAATGGTACACGACGCCTTGCAAGGCAACAGCCTGGTCGCAATCGCCCTGCTCAAGGATGGCTGGGAGAAGAATTACTTCGGGGAGCCGGAAGTTCACGAGATAGCGTGCGTCGGGAAAATCCAGCAGACCGAGAAACTCGACGACGGCAAGTTCAATATTATGCTCTACGGTATGCGCCGTGCCCGGATCATCGATTTTGTGCAGTCGGAACCGTACCGAGTGGCCTCAGTCAGATATATTCGCGACCTCGCTTTTGACCGCGACCGGTTCGATGAGCGACATGAAACCGAACAGTTTATCGACACACTGCGGGCGTACCTCGTGGGAATGGGCGCCAAGAATTTGGAAGAGTTACTGAGACTGCAGACACACTCACTGGAGTCTATTGTCAATCAGGTGGCTTCGATTCTGGATTTCACCGTTGCGGAGAAGCAGGAACTGCTCGAGACCGACAGTTTGCAGGAACGGTACGAGCGCGTGCTGGAGCTGGTGCACGACAGAATCCTGTCGATGAGAATCGCCCGCAATATCAGAGTTGTCCCCGAGGACCCAAGCTGGAACTAAACGATGAATGTTGAATTTGTCTGCGATAGCTGCGAACAACGCAGTGTTCACGATTTTGGCGAAGAGAATCTCGCAGTGGTGTGTCCGCACTGCGGGAAAGAATTTGCCGGCGCGCTGTCCGACGTCACCTTCAGGGAAAAGCACCTTGACCGCTGCGGAGTTTGCGGCAGCGAGCATTTCTATTTGCAGAAAGACTTCAATCCTAAGTTGAGCCTGCTCATTTTCGCTGTTGGAGTCGGCTTCAGCTACCACACATACGGCGCTTCGGTGGTGCTCGCCACCCTCGTGGTGATTCTGCTTTACAAAGTGGTGAATACCGTAACCGTCTGTTATGGCTGCGGCGCGGTCTACCGGGAATTCCTCGAGCACCCGAAACATTTCGGCTTCGATCACAAGCTTGCCCTCGCTCTCGATGCAAAGAAAGAGGAGAAGCAGGCGCCGGTCGAACCGGTTGCGGAGGCGCAGGGATGAACATTACCCTCCGTTTTTTTGGCCAGTTGCGCGAGTTGACGGGAACTGATCAGATCACCATGGCCGTCAAAGAGAAGACGCGGATCGAACATTTGGTCTGTCTGGTGGGAGAGCGCTTCCCGAAGATTCGCGACCATCTCAAGCATGTGAGTTTTTCAATCGACAACGAGTACGCGGCGAAAGGCGCGATTCTACAAGAGGGCAGCGAGGTGGGCGTGCTCCCGCCGATCAGCGGAGGTTGAACGTAGGATGGTTGAGCTGACTGAAACAAAAATCAGCGTCGATGCGGTGCTCGAAGGGGTGGAAGACCACGGTACCGGTGGCGTCGTGCTTTTTCTCGGCAAAGTGAGGGACCATGCCGAAGGCCGGCAGGTCGACCGGATGGCCTACGAGGCCTACGTCGAAATGGCACGGGCGAAGCTCGAAGAGCTGGAGGCCAGAACCCGGGAGAAATGGCCGGTGCGGCAAATGTGTATCGTTCATCGTACCGGCGTGCTGGAACTGGGCGAGGTCAGCGTGGCCATCGCCGTGGCCTGTGCCCACCGTGGCGCTGCATTCGAGGCCTGTGGTTTTGCCATCGATACGCTCAAGGAAACAGTGCCAATCTGGAAGAAAGAGTTTTTTAGCGATGGTGAGGCCTGGGTTGAGGGCGTTGTCCCGGCCTCGGGCAAACCTGGCCAGCCCGGGACATCCTGACGGTGGCGCTGGCGGGCAGATGAGAACTCAACAGGGAGAACCAAGGCAATGATGGTGCAAGTGAGCATCGTTCCGATCGGAGACGATTCGCATTTGAGTGGGCCGGTTTCAAAAGCGGTGAAGCTGATTCACGACAGTGGTCTCGAGTACAAGCTGAGCCCAATGGGCACGCTCATCAAGGGCGAGTGGCAGGAAGTGATGGACCTCGTCAAGGCGTGTCATGAAGCGGTGCGGTCGGAGCACGACCGGGTCATCACGCAGATCAAAATCGATGATGTCAAGGAAAACGAGCCGGGTTTTGCCGGCAAGATGAAAGCGGTAGAAACGAAAGCAGGCGTGGAGTTCAAGAAATGAGCCGCAACAAACTCCGGCTGCACTTTTTCGTCTGCACGAACGCCCGGCCGCCGCTGGCGAAGCCCTCTTGTGGCCCGAGAGGCGGCAACCAGATACTGGCTATGCTGAAAGAAGAAGTTGAGCGGCGGCAGTTGAAAGCCGAAGTACGCATCTGCGCCAGCTCTTGCCTGGGGCCGTGCGAAGACGGACCGAATATTGTGGTTTACCCCGAAGGCATTTGGTACCAGGGCGTGACTCCGGACGATGTTCCCGAACTGGTAGAAAGTCATATCGTTGGCAACCGGCCGGTGGAGCGCCTGCGCTACCATTGGCCCGATGAAGAATAAGGATGGAGGATTCATGGCAAGCAAGAGGGACAAGAGCGTTCTGATTGTGGTAGCGCACAACAATTTTCGCGACGAAGAATATGAGGCCGCGCGTGCGGCTGCTGACCGCTGCGGCGCAACCGTCACGGTCGCGTCTACCGTCACGAAGCAGGCCGCCGGGTCGCAGGGACTTTCGATCGACCCGGACCAGCTGATCGATGACATCGATCCGGAAGCATACGATGCGGTCGTTTTTGTCGGGGGCACCGGCGCCAGCCAGTTCTGGCACGACGCCAAAGCGCACGACATTGCCAGAGCTGCCTTCAGCGCCGGCAAGCCCGTAGCAGCCAGCTCACACGCCGTCGCCACGCTTGCGGTGGCCGGACTCCTGAAAGGCCGCAAGGCCACGTGCCACATGAGCATATACGATAAGCTGCAAGTTTCTGGTGGCGACTATACCGGCAAGAAAATCGAGATAGACGGCAACATTATTACCAGCAGTGGCGTGAACGCGGCAAGAGAATTCCGTGACGCGATCGCTACGGCGCTCAGCTAAAGCCGTGCCGCTGCAATTTTCCCGGGACAAACCAGACGCGATGTGGTTTTCAAACGGCAGGTACAATTCTTACGGCGAGTTTCTCAAGCAGCGGTTCGGTACGCGCATCCACAAAATACCGGTGCACGCCGGGTTTACCTGTCCCAACCGGGATGGTTCGGTGGCCCTTGGAGGGTGCACCTACTGCAACATAGACAGCTACACACCCGAAGGCGCGCGCGCGCGTCTCTCCGTTAAAGAACAGATCGAAAACAGCATTTCCTATCTGCGTGGACGATTTCGTTCGGCCGCGTTCATCGCTTACTTTCAACCGTACAGCAACACCTACGCGTCGCTGGAACATCTTGCGGAGCTGTACGAACAGGCGCTGTCGCACCCGGAAATCGTCGGCCTGGCCGTAGGCACGCGACCCGACTGCGTAGACGATGCGAAACTCGATTACTTGCAGCAGCTCGCACGCGATTATTTCGTGACTATCGAGTACGGGGTCGAATCGGCGCACGACGAGACGCTGCGGCTCATCAACCGCGGGCACGATTTCGCCTGCACCGAAAAGGCGATTCGGGAAACCGCCGCCCGCGGGATACATGTTTGCGGCCACGTCATTTACGGTTTCCCCAACGAAAGCCGGGAACAAATGCTGGCGACGACCGCGACCGTTTCGGCACTGCCGCTCGATTTTATCAAGCTGCACAACCTGCATATCGTTCGTTACACCGAACTGGCGCGGCAATTCAAACAGGAACCGTTCCCGGTGTTCGACTTCGGGGATTGGGTCGAATTCGTCTGCACGGTCATCGAACGGCTGAACCCGGACTTTCAGATCGAGCGCATGTACGGCGATGCGCCGAAAGAGCTCCTCATCGAGCCGCAGTGGTGCCGGGATAAGAGTCCGGCCGAGGTGATCTATGCCGTGCAGCAGAGATTGCAGGCTCTGGACACGCACCAGGGTAAATATTTCGCCGGCATTGCTGTTGGCGCCGGCAGCGAATGAGAGCACGGGTTCCCGTTGTGACCGGACCCGCGAACTTTGAACCGAAAAACAGCTGGACACGCCGCAAAGGAGCATCGGTTTGAACAAGGTTTCAGATCAGGCGCCGCGGACGGGGTTCAGTAAAAGCAACTTCAACCAACAAACCAGAGCCAAACGATGAACGAAACGGACAAACGGAAGGCCAAGAGAGATTTGGCCCTGACCGCGGTCGGCCTGTTGATCATTCTGACGATCCTGTCGTTGCTCTCCTCCTGGCACTAGCGGCCACTGAGCAGCGCCGAATCCCGGATCGTCACGCTTCTGACCGGCAGAACTGGCAACATCCCACTTCACCTCAAAACAAGAATCGAGAATATATGCAAACGATTATCAAGCAGTTGCTCACAAAGATCGGCGAAGACCCGGAGCGCGAAGGGCTCGTCAAGACGCCGGAACGCGTCGAAAAAGCATACGACTTTCTCACGCGCGGCTACCGCCAGGACCCCTGCCAGATTCTCGAGTCGGCGCTCTTTTCCGTCGACTGCGACGAGATGGTGCTGGTCCGCGATATCGAAATCTACAGCCTTTGCGAACACCATCTCCTGCCGTTTACCGGAAAATGCCACGTCGCTTATATGCCGAACGAAATGGTGGTTGGGTTGAGCAAAATACCGCGCGTGGTCGATGTTTTTGCCCGGCGCCTGCAGGTGCAGGAACGCCTGACCAACCAGATCGCCGACGTTTTGATGCAATGCCTGAAACCGAAGGGTGTGGCCGTGGTCGTGGAAGCGCGCCACCTGTGCATGATGATGCGCGGCGTGGAAAAACAAAACACCGTGGTCAGCACCAGCGCCCTGCGCGGCCTGTTCAAAGACAACCTGCCGACCCGCGAGGAGTTCATGCAGTTGATCATGGCGCGCCGGCAGTATTGAGGTTTTGGGTGAGCGCAGGAGAACGGTGGAATGAAGATTGCGTCGCCCGTAAGCTTGCCAGGCGCAGAGCGCTCAATAACCGGTCCACCGGTTGCCGCAGGCAAAGGAAATTCGCAAAAATGGGCTTTGCATTGTATGAAAAAATTATGTATAGTACGCTTTCGTAGGTGCTTTCAAGGATGATCAGCAACGGGGACAAAAAGGATGAGCGACAAAAAACTGGAAGAATTGATTCAGGCCAGCGCCGCCACAAGCGATTTCAAGGCCGCGATTCGGACATTTGTCGCGGGACTCGACTCGGAGCTTATCCGCTGTTCAGCGGGTTCGCCGAGAGTTAAAGTTTTGCGCGTTTTGATGAAATTGCTGGAGACGTTTCCCGGAGAGGAGATCAGCGATGTACGCATCGAGGGGGTTTCTTCCTGTTCCGCCTTCGAGGGAAAACTCTGGTTCGGCCCGGACGGAACCGAGGTCGTTTTTAATTGGGATTGTCACTGGAAGGCCAAACAGGAAAAGATGAACGCCTGGTACGGCGCACCGGACCAGACCCGAGCCGCGAAGGAATTCGGCTACCAGTGTTTTGAAACATTCGAGCGCGCTGACAGCCGCGACGTCGTCGAAAGCTGAAGCTCGCCGGCCGGCGATTCCTGCGCCGTAAATACAAGCCGGAGCTCGGTCCGCAGGCGCAGGAACGGCAGACGAGCAGAGAAATGTCCTGGTATGAGAATAGATACAGATTTCACCTTAGAGAAGAAGAACGGCAAGTTGCCGGCACCGTCTGCCTCCGGCGACCTTAGCCACGATTTAGCCCGCCACCGGCCCCACCGTCTGCTCGACGGTTTGACATTCGGGTATCTCGGGTTCATCACGCTGTTCGTCCTCTGGTTTCACACCCGGATAGACGGCTGGCAGTTCTATGTGCTCGCACACCTGGCCACTGCCGCCTTTCTGCTCGGCTTCTTCAAACTCTCATCGATGGTGCGATGGCGCATCGTCCGTTTCTTCCGCGAGATCTATCCGCTGGTTCTGTTCAGCTTTACCTTTAAAGAAGTCAGCCTGCTCATCAACGACCTGTTTCCTTTCTGGTTCGAGCCCTACCTGCTCGCGGTGGATCGCTGGCTTACCGGCGGCTATCCGACCGTGCTGCTGCAGGAGTTCTACAAGCCGTGGCTGACCGAAGTCATGGCGTTTTCTTACTGGTCGTACTATCCGATTTTTTTGCTCGTTTCCCTCATTTTTTTCATCGGAAAAGAGTGGAGAATGCTGCGCTCTCTGGCCGTGCATCTCAGTCTGACGATGTACGCCTGCTACTTCTTCTACCTTGGTCTTCCGGCCCGGGGCCCCAAAGATACACTGGCTTTCCTGCATCTTTCGCGGCAGCCGGCCGGATTCTTTGACAACATGGTCTTGCAGATTCAGTCCGCCGCATCGATTCACGGAAACGCCTTCCCTAGTTCACACGTGGCCGCGGTTTGGGTCATTCTCATTTTTCTGTTTCGCTATCGCCGCTGGCTTGGGCTGGCTGTGTCGCCGCTGGTGCTCGCGCTCACGATCTCCACGGTTTACCTGCAGTACCACTATCTGGCCGACGGGATGGCGGGCGCCTCACTCGCGCTCCTTATCTACCCCCTCGGCCGAATGATCGAGAAACGCATGGGTTGAAATCTTATTCTTCGAACAACGCCGGCACCCCATCCTTTCCCGCCTCGTGAGCAATCCCTTTCTACGGCCTGACTTGTCTCAAACTGATGCGTTACGCCCCCGATAGATACATTTTCGTAATTGACAGGGCACGCATTTTCGGCTAAAAATCGT
>CAZTNL010000143.1:0-4387 GCA_964614885.1 uncultured Calditrichaceae bacterium
GGGGGCGGGGGTCGGGGGGACAAAAGTCCAAACAGTAACGGGCATTTTCTTGCGGTGACCACCCATTTCATCCATGTCCTGCGTGTGCAATGCGTGGATGACACTGCCTGAGCCGAGAAATAACAGCGCCTTGAAAAAAGCGTGCGTGGTCAGGTGGAACAAGCCCGCCGTATAGCCACCGGTGCCAAGACCGACCATCATATACCCGAGCTGACTGATGGTCGAGTAGGCAAGCACGCGTTTAATGTCCTTCTGCACGATGGCGATGGTCGCGGTAATGAACGCTGTGATTGTGCCAATATAAGCGATAACCAGCAACGCATCCGGAGTAAAGAGGACAAATACCCGGCCCACCATGTAAACGCCTGCCGCCACCATCGTGGCGGCATGAATCAGCGCGCTTACGGGCGTCGGGCCCTCCATTGCGTCTGGCAGCCATACGTGCAACGGAAACTGTGCCGACTTGCCGATGGCGCCCATGAAAAGAAGAATGCCTGCCACCGAAAGCAGCGTTCCGGTCATTTGACCGTCGGCGACTGCCTGAAAAATTTCCTGGAAATTGAAAGTGCCAAGCGTGGTGAAAATGATCAGAATACCCGCAAACATGCCGACGTCGCCAATGCGGTTCGTGATAAAGGCTTTCTTGCCGGCGTTGGCAGCGGAATCTTTTTCAAACCAAAACCCTATCAGCAGGTAGGAACAAATGCCCACCAGTTCCCAGAAAATGTAGATGCCGAAAAAATTATCGACGACGACCAGCCCGAGCATGGAAAACGAAAACAGAGAAAGATAGGCATAGTAGCGCGAATATCGCGAATCGCCGTGCATGTATCCGATGGAGTAAACGTGTACCACTGAACTGATCAGAGTCACGACGATGAGCATGAAAGCGGTTAGATTATCTATCAGAATTCCGAAGGACACCTGCACCGGCCCGAAACTGAACCACTCCCACGAGGCCTGGGCAAGAATATAGTTAGGCTCATAATGTGAAATCGCCTCGGCGAAAATGGGCACAGCAAGCAGAAAGGCCCCCACGATTGCTGAGATAGATACCCAGTCACCCTTGCGGGTCAGGCGCTTACCCACAAAAATCTGAACGACAAAAGCCGCTAAAGGCAGTAAAACAATCAGGATAGCGTTTGTAATCATACGATATCAGCTTACATAGTTAAGGGTTCTTAACCGGCCAGAGAATCTGCTTTATCCAGGTTGACCGACTTGAATCGCTGGTACATGTTCAGCACGATGGCCAAGGCTACGGCCGCTGAAGCCGCTGCCGTCACGATCACAAAGACGGCCATGATTTGCCCGTCCATGTCGACATCGACGTAACGGGAAAATGCGATGAAATTGATGTTTGCCGCATTGAGAATAAGTTCTATACCCATCAAAACAGTCACGGCGTTTTTCTTCGTCATGACGGCGAGAAGGCCGAGACCGAACAAGGCAGCGCTGACAAAAAGAAAATGGATTAACCCGACTGTCATCCCACTCAGTCCTTTCTGGCCACAAATGCGGCACCGATGAGCGCGCCCAGGAGCAACATCGAGACGATTTCAAATGGAATAAGAAAATCAGTCATCAAGAGGATTCCGATCCGGGAAGTTGTTGGGGTAAATTCTGTCACCGCCTGTTCAGCCCACCTCGTTTTTACGACCACGCGTAAGAGAACCGTCACCACACCGGCGACAGCGAGAATCGCCGGGACCAGGTGGATGGCCTCACTGCGCACGTCAACGCTCGTAACTTTGTTTGATAACATCACGCCAAATATCAGAAGAACCAGAATACCGCCGACGTAAATGAGCACCTGAACCACGGCGACGAAGTCCGCGGCAAGCAGGACATAAAGGCCGGCGACGCCGCAGAAGGTAAACAAAAGCCCGACGGCGGAGTAGATAACGTTCCGTGCGAACACCATGATGCCGGCTGAAAATAGTGTCAGCGCCGCGAAACAGTAGAAGGCGATGTCGTAGAAATTCATCGAACCCCTTAAATTAGAATCATCCAAAGACCGGCGCCAACCATTGCAACAAAGGCAAACGGAGTCAGCACCTTCCAGGAAGTGTACATCAGCTGGTCGACACGCACGCGCGGCAAAGTCCAACGCAACCACATCTGCACGAGAATGACGGCAAAAGCTTTCGAGCCCAGCCAAAACACCTGGAACGGCGCGGAATTAAGAAAGCTCCCGAATGGGCTCGACCAGCCGCCGAGAAAGAGCGTGGCGATAACGACGCCCACCAGAAACATATTGGCGTACTCGGCCAGAAAAAACATGGCCCACTTCATGCCACTGTATTCGGTATGAAAGCCCGCCACGATCTCCGATTCCGCCTCGGGAATATCGAATGGAGCCCTGTTCAGTTCCGCCAGAGAAGCGACAAAGAAAACGAAAAATGCGATTAGATTGAACGGAAAGTAGCGGAACACCAACCAGTTGAAGATGCCGCCTTGCTGCGCGTGCACAATATCGTTCAGGTTCATCGAGCCGACCGCCATGATCACGACGAGCACGGCCAGCGACCCGGGAATCTCGAAACTCACGATCTGCGCGGCAGAACGCATGCCGCCCAACAATGACCACTTGTTGTTGGAAGCCCATCCCGCCAGAATGATGCCGACGACCACAAGTGAAGAAATAGCGATGATATAAAACAGGCCGACGTTGAGATTGCTGACGATCAGGCTATCCGAAAACGGCAGGACGGCAAAGGCCGCCAGCGTCGCCGCAAAAACAATAAATGGCGCCAGAAGATGCAGCTTCTTGTCTGCGGCGGCCGGAACAATGTCTTCCTTAAGCAGTAACTTGACTGCATCTGCCAGAGTTTGAGCCCAGCCATGGCCGATGTTCTTCAGTATGGGGATCTCGGTGTTCACTTCCATCGGCCCGAGGCGGTCCTGCATGTGAGCCGACAACTTGCGTTCGAGGTAAACACCGACCAAAGCCAGCACCGCCGCGAGCGCTGTAATAATTACCGCACCGGCGACCATAAAAAGGATATTGAGAATCGTCTCGGGTATCTGAAGTGTGACAAACTGGGACAGAGAAAAGTAACTCGATAGTGTGGGCATTCCTGCTTGCTGTTCCTTTCTCGCTCGACAGTTACGAGGCGATGGCCTCGGTCGGTTCGCGTTGGCCGGAAACGGGTGAAATCGTCGCATCCGGGACATTTTCCGGTTTCTCCCACTCGAGGTCACCCTTTGCCCAGACATAAGCAAGCCCGACAAGGAGAATAAAAACGAAGACCATCATTTCCACAAAGGCGAATGTGCCCAATTGTTTGAAAACGACTGCCCAGGGGAAAAGAAAAGCGATTTCAACGTCGAAAATCAGGAAGATCAGCGCGATGACATAGAACCGGATGTTGAACTGGATCCAGGCTCCGCCAACAGCAATCTCTCCACATTCGTAGGTAGTAAGCTTCATCGGATGCGGATTTCGCATTTGAATGAGGCGCGAAATCAGCAAGTTTACACCGACAAAAAGCCCTCCGAAAACAAGAAACACGAGAATGTGTGCGAAGTTCAAAAGCATACATGACCTAAAGATTTGTTACCGGGGACAACCTACAACTGAGCAAATTGAGGCCTAAGTATAAACAATTTGTCTCAGAGAGTCAAGGAAAAATTGGCAGAAAAATAGTGCTTACTATCTGCTTGTTTTGCAGCTATTTAGAGGGCAAAAATCGGAGAAACACAGCATATTTTCAGGAAAGGAATAAAGTTAACGGAGTGCTTGTCGATGATCATGGTTGAGAATGAAGCGATACGCGTTCCTCCTTAAAATTGGCCCCGGTGTTCTTGACTCTGCTTCTTGCCTGACTTCGACGAACCCCGGGGCCTTTTGCTTTCAACCTCAGCGAATCTTGAAACGAAAACCTCCGGAAAACGCCAGATAATTTTTGTTGCTGTTGTCGAAATAGTTCTGAAAACGACTCTTCAGGATGAGACCTGCGTAGGGACTTGTTGGCACGAAAATCCCGGCCCCTCCGACCAATCCGAAGTGAGTGGCACTGTAGCTGTCCTTTTGGCCGTCGAGTGAATTCACGGTGATTTTAGGCCGGAACATGCCGCCGCCGCCCTCGAGAAAGAAGTAGTCGCCGAAAAATTTCTGAAAGACAAGCATCGCCGAAAACAGCGAAGATGAGCCAGTGCTCAACGAAGACGAACCCGCCGAACTCCCGGGTATGCCCATGAAGGACTGCCCGACTTCCAGCCCCATCTGCACGTTTGGTCCCATCGCTACCATATAACTCCCTGACACGAGCGTGCCTGCGGTAGAAGAAAGCGCGAATGCGCCATTGGGTTTGATGGCTCCCGCTGTAAACGCCAGCCAGGGGTTTCTCAGTTTGTCGCTCACACGCCGCGCACCCGAAGCGGA
>CAZTNL010000143.1:4487-7239 GCA_964614885.1 uncultured Calditrichaceae bacterium
CTCACAATGCTCATCAGAATGAACATGACGATGCCGGCCACGACGAGCCCGACAACGGTAAATATGAGCCGCTTGTCCTCCGGGGTTTCCATCAACACGGGCAAGCCGAGGTACAGAACATAAATTCCGTATAAGCTTCCCAGAAGGCTCAGAAATCCCAGGCTTTCGTTGATGGAAAACACACCTGCGATAAAGCCGGGCGTGCAGCAGTAGGCCGCCAGCTTGAACGCGTTCAGGTCGTTTTTCGTCGAGTTGAAGTGTGGCGCCAGCGCGTCAATAACTTTACCAAAAATGAAAACACCGGCCAGCCCGACGCCGTACAACAGCACGGAGAAAAAAAGTGCTCTGAAAAACGGCACATGTCCAATCATGCCGATGAACGTGGCCAGCGCCGGTAATGCAGCAACCACGACAACGTAGTCCTTCATCAATTCGGACGCGCCAACGGTCTCGCCTTTGACCTCTGTCAGTGCAGCTTCCGGCGTCATCACGATTCTTTTGGCTCTGGCTACCACTTGGTCCAATTGCATCGGTAACTCCTTTCCTCTTGAAACGAAACCACAACCAATTCGGACTAACCTTCCATCCGAACGTTTTCTCTACCCAGTAGTTCTCTAAGTTTGGACAGCATGCCCCCGGACGGCCGCACCTTCATCTTGCGTGCACGGATGGTTTTTGTTTGGCGGTTTGACGTGTGCAGGTCGATGAGAAGACTACAGCTGCCCGGGTGCTGGCGCAGGATGCTGGACACCTGGTCCAACAGCGGATCGTCCACGCCGATGACATCCATCCGCAGGTGCAGATTCTTGCCACACGACTGCCACGCATTCTCGAGTGGCATCACGGAGTCGCAAAGAAGCTTTGACGATTCCTCGTCCTTGCTGTTCTTGCGACCGTCGACCAGAATCATGGAGTCAGGTGCGAGCAGCTCTTTGTATTTCTCATAGACACTCGAAAAGACGATGATCTCGATACTGCCGAAAAAGTCATCGAGCGTCACAAACGCCATGGTCTTGTTTTTCTTATCCAGAATCGTTTTGCACTCGATAACGATACCGCCAATTCGCACCTTGGCGCCGTCAGGACGTTCGTTGATCTCGTCCAGCCTTGTCGTGGCA
This sequence comes from uncultured Calditrichaceae bacterium, assembly GCA_964614885.1. Lineage (GTDB taxonomy): Bacteria > Zhuqueibacterota > Zhuqueibacteria > Oceanimicrobiales > Oceanimicrobiaceae > JAJDAG01. The sequence continues at coordinate 5,606 of CAZTNL010000143.1, forward strand.
AAGGTTTCGATTTCCTCCCGGAATCGGTCGAGGGGGTGACCGGAAACGTAGAAACCCAGCATTTCCTTCTCCGAAGCCAACATTTTCGCACTGTTCCACGGCTCGACGTACATGAGGGGAGGATGTTCCGCTTCGCCGGTTTCGCCGTCGTCAAAGATATTGGTCTGCCCCCGCAGCTTGTCAGCGTTGCGGGACGCCGCGAAACTGATGGCCTTTTCCAGCGCTGCCATCTTTTGGGCCCGGTGCCCTTCCAGGGAATCCATGGCGCCGGAGAGGATGAGGCTTTCCAGGACTTTCTTGTTGACCTGGCGGGAATCTATACGTTCGCAAAACTCGAAAATTGTCGCAAACTTTCCTTTGTTTCGCGCTTCGATAATCGACTCGATCGCGCCCTTGCCGACATTCTTGACCGCGCCAAGGCCAAAGCGGATTTCGTCCTTCTCGACGCGGAATTCGTAGTAGCTTTCGTTGACATCGGGCGGATTGACTTGAATTCCAAGGCGCCGGCACTCTTCCAGCAGGATGACGACACGGTTGGAGCTACCCATTTCGCTCGAAATGGACGCGGCCATGAACTCAGCAGGAAAATGGCGTTTCAAATAGGCCGTATGAAAGGCGACAAGGGCATAGCAAGTCGAGTGCGGCTTGACAAAACCGTAACCGGCAAACTTGTCCATGAGGTCGAAGATCTCATTCGCCAGCTTCTTGCTGACCCCCTTTTCAGCACACCCCTCGATAAAAAGAGCGCGCTGCTCTTCCATCAAATCGGCCTTTTTCTTTCCCATAGCCCGCCGGAGCAAATCGGCTTTCCCCATACTGAACCCGCCGAGGGCGCTGGCGATTCGCATCACTTGCTCCTGGTAGACAATGACGCCGTAGGTTTCCTTTAAGATAGGTTCCATCAGCGGGTGTGGGTACTCAATCGCCTTCTTGCCATGCTTGCGCGCAATAAAATCGTCGATCCAGTCCATAGGCCCCGGGCGATAAAGGGCATTCATGGCGATCAGGTCCTCGAAGACCTCCGGCTTCAGCTTGCGCAGACACTCACGCATGCCCGAACTCTCAAATTGGAAAATGCCTACGGTCTCCCCGCTGGCGAAGATTTCAAACGTTTCCGCGTCATCGAGCGGGATGTCATCGACGTTGAGCTCCACGCCGCGCGCACGAATGGAGTCGAGTGCCTTTTGGATGACGGTCAAGGTCCGCAGACCGAGGAAATCCATTTTCAGCACCCCGATCTGTTCCAGTACTTTCATCGAGTACTGAGTCGTCACATCGCCTGCTGAAGATTTGTACAACGGGGTGTAGTCGGTTAGGTCGGTCGGCGTGATCACCACGCCGGCGGCATGGGTTGAGGCATGTCTGGCTAGCCCTTCCAGCACCTTGGAGTATTCGATCAACTCCCGGTGCAGCTCGCTCTGTCCGGCCACACTCGCAAGCTCAGGAACGCTCTCAAGCGCCTTTGAAAGGGTCATACCCGGAACCGCAGGGATCAGCTTTGCGATGCGGTCGACCTCACCGTAGCTGACTTTGAGGACCCGTCCGACATCACGAATCACGGCCCTTGCGGCCATAGTGCCGAAGGTGATGATCTGGGTTACGTTTTTCTCGCCGTACTTTTCCTTCACATACTG
>CAZTNL010000144.1:0-7207 GCA_964614885.1 uncultured Calditrichaceae bacterium
ATGAACCTGCCGAGAAAAGAAATATTGTCGCCTTTCTGCAGATAGTCAAAAAACTCCCGCCCCATTTCCCGCCAGAACGGGTCGTTGATATCGTAGTAGACGTTGGTGCCGTCGCGCGTGGTCGTTACCAGGTCGGCGTTGCGCAGCAGCGAAAGGTGGTGGCTCACGGTGGTCTGGTTCATCTCGAGCGTCTCGGCAATGCTGGTGACATTGCACGAGCCCTCCTTTGCCAGCAGGAGCATGATGCGCAGCTTGCTCTCCTCGCTGATGAGCCGCAGCACCTTGACGGCGCGCTTGATATATTCGTCCGGGAAAAACTGATCTATCTCACCTGTGTTTGGCATAAGCTGCGTCTGTCACAAAATCCGTTTTCTTAGCGTCCTTGCTCAGGCTTACCGAAGCGTCGGTCCAAATTAGTCAATACGCCGGTCATTGTCAAATTGTAATCTCGGTCAAACAATTTGCTTGCTTGCGCCGCCTTTCGTATATTGGCGCGTGAAGAAACCGAAGATAAACCTCGTCGCCATCCTCAAGACCGTCGTCGCGTTTTCCATCCTGGGCGCCTACTGGTACTGGGTCAATCAGCGCATCATCTCGGACACGGGACAGGCGTTCAGTCTGGCCGGTTTCTTCGTTCTGATGTCTCTGGCCACCGCGTACTTCCCCCTGCCGGGAAACCTCATCGTTCTCGGCGCGGTAAAAACAGCCACGCCCGGGATGGTCGCGCTGATCGGCGGCTTTGCGACCCTCGTGGCCTACCTGTCGGAGTACCTCATCTTCACCGTGCTTTTCAAGTTCAACAAAGTGGCGGGCTTCAAGAATTCCTGGGTTTACCAGCAGGCGGCGCCGCTGTTCGACAGGCACCGCTTTCTCATACTCACGGTCGCTTCCTTCCTGCCGATTCCGTCGGAGCCGCTGCGTATCTACGCTATCACACGGAAGTATTCGCGGGTTCTTTACATGCTGTCCGGATTCTTCGGACGGATTCCACGCTACTTTTTGCTCGGCTACTACGGGAAGGACTACGTCAACTCTGTCTGGTTTCTGGCGGCCGTGTTTATCTTCCCGGCCTTTCTGCTGGTGATATTAAAGGGCGGGATGAAGCTTGCGACGCGGGTTCGCAGCCGGACCCGGCCGGAACCCGCCGAGTGATGTGACGCCCGCGGCAGCGGGCGTGTCGGAAAACATCTGCTAGAGGCCGGCGGATTCCTTCTGCAGCAACGCATCTACCATTTGTTCGATTTCCTCCACCTTTCCCGGTTGGGCTCCGAGCCAACTCTTGAGAATGTTCCCATCCCGATCCAGCAGGAAGGTTTTCGGGAAGCCCTCGACCCCGCCGAACGCCGCGGGCGCGTCGTCGCTGCCGACATAGACAGGGTAGGCGATGTGGTGTTCGCGGGCAAAGGCCAGGACATTCTCCGCATTTCCTGAATCCATGGCGATGCCGATCATCCGGACCTTTTCACTGCCGTACTTCGCGTAGAAACCGTTGAAGGCCGGAATCTCCTTCAAACACGGCTTGCACCACGTCGCCCAGAAGTCGACAACCGTCGGCGCGCCTGCCAGTTGCGCAAAAGCCACGCTCTCCCCCTGCATGTTCTGCAGTTGGAATGCGGGCATGTTCGACGCCCGGGGCGCAGCGTGTTCCTTTTCGGCGCCGGACTTTTGTCCGCATGCAACCCAAAGCAGCGTCAGGCAGCAAACGGACAGTGCGAGGGAAAATCTCGAATCAAAGTGCATCCTCTCTCTCCTGAATTGAATAAATTGCATTCGTTCCGGGCTGCCTGTCAGATTCCTGCCCGGCGATGCCATGCCTGCGCCCGGCGGTCGGTGTCCGACTTGCCGGGAATTTCCGCAAGCGGCGCAGCCTCAGGCGGTGCTTGTCGCGGTTTCCCTGAGCATGGTCTCCAGCTCATCCGCAATCTTCTTCTGCCTTCTGGAGACGCTGAGAACGTAAAGAAAAAGAGCCAGCCAAACGATGGTGTAGGCAGCGAAGAGAAACGAAAGGCGATAGTTGTAACCCGAGCCGACGATCATGCGCCGGGGCTGCTGTTCGGCAGCGACACTGGGCGTCACCTCGAGAAAATACTCATAGAAGGACAGTCGCAGAGGGGTTCTGCTACCCAAAAACACCTCGTAATTCCCGCTCGTCACCTCGACATCTTTGTGCAGCTCAGACCAAATGGGCGCTGCATCCCGGGCGCCTTTATAAATCTTGAACTCCAGGTTGCATTTGCCGCTGAAGGCTTCGCCTTCCGGGTTCATGATGCTGCCCTGGTAGTGGACGAGGCGCGCGGTTTGCGCCTGCACATTGCCCGCAACTGAAACGCTGAAGCAAATAACGGCAACAAGTTTGATGGTGGTGTTCATCTTTGTTGATCCCTCCATTTCAGAAACCGAGAATCGTTGCACGGGTCTGAGCTGTGTTACCCCCGGCGCCGCTCAGGTGTGCCCGCCCGCTGTTCGTCTCCAATATTCAGATTCAGTAAGCCAGTTTACGTTTCAGATCCTGCAGCGCTACGCGGCTCTTCTGCAGACTGAGTCTGCGTCCAAGCAGGAAAAAGAACAGCAGGGTGAACGTGAACAGGCTGAAAAATAAAGTTGTCGTCATGTCCGGGTGCAGTCCGGAGCCTTTGCCGCCTGCGATAACCGGGCTGGGATGAATGTCGCGCCACAGCCGGATAGAGAGGTAGACAATCGGCACATCGACAAAGCCGACGATGCCGAAAACCGAGGCAAACCTGGCGCTCTTTTCCTCGCCCTCGACAAAGTTGCGCAGCATCAGATAAGCGACGTAGATAAACCAGAGGACCAGGAACAAGGTCAGCCGCGGCGACCATTCCCACCAGGTGTTCCACACGGGCCGCGCCCAGATGGGGCCGGTGATCAGCACCAGAGTCGCGAACATGACCCCGATTTCGGCGGCCGAGTTGGCGATGAGATCATACTTGCGCTCGCGCTTCCAAAGGTAGCCGATGCTGGCGACAAAGACGACGAAGAACGCCAGAAAGGAGACCCAGGCACACGGTACGTGAAAATAAAATATCCTCTGAATATGGCCCATCGCCTGTTCAGTGGGCGCGAACTGAAAAATCAGATATAGATTGACGATCATGCTCAACAGGACGCCGGTGTTCAAGAGCAGCTCGCCGTAAGCTTTGGTTCCGCTCTGGCTCATATCTCACTCCCGTTCATGAATCTTCAACGACATACTCAAAAGTCAGGTATCCTACAATAAGAAAAATGAGGTCAAACACAAGGATGATTTTCAACCAGTCCCAGACGACCTGCCACTCCTCACCGCCGATGGCGGCTTTGCTGGCCTGCACAGCGCAAATGATCAACGGAATCGAAACCGGAAAGTGCAAAATCGGCAGCATGACTTCGCGCGTTCTGGTGCCGACAGAAATCGCCGAGAACAGTGTCCCTACCACCGCAAATCCGAGGGTGCCGAGCAGCAGGATGGCGCTCAGCGGCCAGAAACAGTCGATGATGTCGATCTTGAAGAAAATGGCGAACAGCGGCAGCGCAACAACTTCGACCATGAGAATAAACAGAAAGTTGATCAGCGCCTTGCTGATGTAGATCGCCGCCCGGTCTACCGGGGCGAGCATCAATCCATGCAGGCAGCCGCGGTCGACTTCCCGTACGAAAGAGCGGCTCATGCCGAGGAGGCTGGCAAAGACAAAAGTCATCCACAAAATGCCCGGGACCGCCTCGGCGATAAATTCGCTGCCCGGCGGAAACGAGAAGTTGAAAATCACAGCCACCATCAAACTGAACACCAGCATCGAGAAAACCATCTCCTTGCTGCGAAATTCAGTGATCAGATCTTTCCACAGGATGGCGCCGATCTTACGGATCATCTGCTCGCCTCCGCTTCATCGACCAGGTCGTAGTAGGTTTGCTTGAATGCGTTTGCCTCGATGCCGTCAGCGGGCTGGTCGTAAATGACTCTTCCGCTTTTCATGACGACGATGCGGTCGGCCAGCTCGACCCCGCGATCGATGTTGTGCGTCACCATGAGGGTGGTACGATTTTCCTGGCGCAGCTTGGCGAGCCAATCGGTCAGCACGCGGGTCGCATGCTGGTCGAGACCGGTGTACGGCTCATCCAGCAGCAGAATGGAGGGCTGGTGCAGCATAGCGCGCGCGATGGCCAAGCGCTGCTGCATGCCGCGGGAAAAGGTGCGCACGCGGCTGCCGCCTCTTGCCTGCAATCCGACCTCTTCGAGGCTTTCCTGAATCCGCGCTTCGAGGCCGGAAACGCCGTAGAGCTGGCCATAAAAACGCAGGTTCTCGATCGCGGTCAGCTCTTCATACAGAAACGTTTGATGGCCGATCACCCCGATCTGGCCGCGAATGCTTTCCGACTCTTCGCCAGGTTGCGCGCCCAGGATGGAAATACGACCGGAGCTGGCTTTGCTGAGGGTCGAAAGGATGCGGATGAGGGTGGATTTGCCCGCGCCATTTGGGCCGAAAATCGTCAGGAACTGCCCGGATGGAACCGCCAGCGACACCTTTTTCAGAGCGAAAAGATGGCCGAACGACTTGCTCAACTCCTCGACGTGCACGGCGGGGGCGCCGACGTTTAGCGCGCCGTCTCCGCTGTCGCCCGCCGGCGGAGTGTCAGCTTGCGGCCGTGCCAATTTCGTTGCCACAATTCGGGCAGAATCTATCGGCAGGGATCAGCGAGGTGCCGCAAACCCAACAAAATTTAGCGGGTTTGTCGCCGGCCTTTCTCTTGCTCTTCTTGCTCCCTTTTCCCTGCGTATGGACACTCTCGATGCGTTTCAACAGGCCGACGGCGTCATTCTTGTACTGTTGGCGCAGCGCCTGATAATCTTCTTCCGAGAGTTTGCCCATCTGGTAATCGAATTCAATTTCCTTTATGGCGCTGTAGATGGTGTTTTTTCTCTCTTCGAGATCGCTGGCGCGGTTGTTGGTATCGGCCGGCCTTCCGACGCCATCCCCCCTGCGGCTCTGCAACACCGGCAGAGCGATGTAGCCGGAAACCAGCACGGCCAGCAATATAAACATGATAGTTGTGATCATTTTCCCCGCGTCATTTTGTGCGTTGCATTATAACCAATTCTGGCAACATTCCCAACTTTTTTCAGTACTTCCTGTGTCAAAACGTGTCTCCCGGCCCCGCGCTAAGTGGATGATTCCGACTCAGGCGGTCCGGGTAACCCGATATCGTGCGCTTCCTGAAAAACGCGGGCAAAGGCCAGCGCGCGTTCCTCGCCGAGCTGCGGGCCGACGATTTGCATGCCCACCGGCAACCGTTTCGAATCGAGACCCGCCGGCACGCACGCGACCGGCAGACTGGTCATGCTGAGGACGAACGTCGGCGCGATCCAGTCGATGTAGGTTTCCATCGGTTTGCCGGCGATCGTTTCCGGATAGTTCTGCTCGACCGGAAACGGGGGCACCGCCATACACGGCGTCAGCAGGAGGTCATAGTTGCCGAAGAACTCTTTGAAAGTCTGCCAAAGTCTGGCGCGTGCCTGCTCCGCCGCCGCCAGATCCTGCGTTGTTACTTCCAACCCGCGTTTGATGTTCCCGGAAACATTGATGCCGAAGGCCTCGACCTTGTCGAGATGCTCGTGGAACTGCGTCACAAACCAGGCGCCGCGAAACGTGAGAAAAGCAGGGCGGGCGAAAGAGAGATCCAAATCGACCTCGTCCACCTCGACTCCGGCTTGCCGCATGTCAAAGGCCGCCTTGCGGCAAACCTGTTCGATGTCCCGGTCGATGCCGATGCCGGCGATGTCTTTGCAGTAGGCAACGCGCATGCCTGCGGCCAGGCTGGCGCTTACGGCCGCGCGAAAATCGCGGCCACGGAAAGGCTGGTACACCGGCGACGCGACGCTCGGGCCGGAGACGGCCTGCAACATGAGCGCCAAATCCTCTGCGGTGCGCGCCATCGGCCCGCTGACGCTGAAAACGTCCCACGGATACTCGGATGGCCAGGTGGGAACGAGGCCGGGCGAAGGCCGCATACCTGCCACGCCGCAAAAAGCCGCGGGAATTCTCAGGGAGCCGCCCAGATCCGTGCCGTCGGCGAGCGCCATCATGCCTGTCGCCAGGCCGGCAGCCCCGCCGCCGGTCGAGCCACCGGGGCTGAGGGCCGGATTCCAGGGATTGCGGGTCACGCCGAAAACATCGTTCCAGGTATGCCCGCCGGCTGCAAATTCCGGCGTATTGGTCTTGCCGATAATGATGGCGCCGGCCGCTCGCAGCCGCTGCACGATGACCGCGTCTTCTTCCGGAACATAATCGGCAAACATCGGCGAGCCGAAGGTGGTGCGCAGGCCGGCCACCGGGGTCACATCTTTGATGCCGACCGGCAGGCCGTAGAGCAGACCGGGCTCCCGGCCGTTCGCCACCTCGGATTCGAGCCGGCGGGCGTCGTCGAGCGCCTGCTCGTTCAGCGTGACGATCGCATTGATTTGCGGGTTCAGGCGCTCGATTCTCGCGAGCGTGGCCTCGATGAGCTCGCTGGGGCTGAGCTCCTTTTCCCGCATCCGCCGGCACAGCTCGTGAGCGGGCAGATCCACCAGTTGTGGGGTCATTTTGTTCGCCGTCATTTTCCGGCGCCCTGCCGCAGTCCTGCGCCTACGCCGCCGGCCACTGCCAGCCGAAGAAGCCGGCGGTCAGCAGGGCGTAAATCAGCGCGTCGAACAGGTGTTTTCCCACGGCGCCCCACGGGCGACCGAACCAGATCGCGTCCGGGATGACGGCCATGCCGTAGGCCAGCCAGGCCGTGGTACCCACCAGACGAAAGACCTCAAGATAGTCCGTGCCTGCCTTTAAGGTACGACTGGCAACATAGGCAACGAAGACGCCGATGAGCAAATTGAACAGCAAGGAAAGACCCAGGTTCTTGCCTATCGCCGGCATTCCCTTTGGCAGCACGGTCAGAAAACCGACCGGCCCCTCTTCGAATCTCTTGAGAAACTCCGGCTTCTTAAAATCGTCGCGAGTCGGCAGATGCGGGATGTTGTACTGCCCGGGCGCCAGGTTTTGCGGCTTCAGCGCTTTGCGCGCCGCGGCTTCGTCCGGCAGCGGCTTGAAGTCCGATTTGTGGTGCGGCGATACCGCCCAAACCAAAAAGCTGCAAACCCAAACCGCCAGCGACGACAGGACGATTGCCGTCATCAGTGTTCCGATGGCTACCATTCTGTTTCTCCCTCCGTTTTCAT
>CAZTNL010000145.1:0-7191 GCA_964614885.1 uncultured Calditrichaceae bacterium
AAATCAGGGAACACCGGCCGCGAATCGTTCTGGCGCCGTACTGGGAGGTACGCCATCCGGATCACGGCCACGCATCGAACCTCGTGCGTGAAGCCACGTTTTTCGCCGGGCTCACGCAAATCGATACCGGCCAACCGGCGCACCGCCCGAACAAGATTCTTTTTTATCCCGGTCGATTCGAATTTCAGCCCTCCTTTATCATCGATACCAGCGCGCAGCAGGAGCGCAAGCAGGCTGCGATTCTGGCATACGGCTCGCAGTTTCACAGCAAAGATAAGCACCTGTACGGCGAAGACGAGACCAACATCAGTACGCCCGAGTTTTTGGAGGCCATGTTCAACCGCGACCGGCAATATGGCGCCTACATCGGGGCGCGCTACGGCGAGCCATTTCTCGTGCGCGAACCCTTGCGCCTCGATGATCCGGTGGCTTTTTTCGGCCCCGAGTATCTGACCGGGCTTCAGTAATAACATCAAACGGAAAGACTGCTAAATGAAGATAGCCATTGTTTGTTATCCAACCCACGGCGGCAGCGGCGTGGTTGCTTCGGAGCTGGCGCTTGGCCTGGCCGAACGCGGCCACGAAATTCACATCGTCAGCTATGCCACGCCGTTCCGGCTCAGTTCGTTCAACCAGAATGTCTACATCCATGAAGTGGAAATTGCCTCGTACCCCTTGTTCAAGTATCCACCCTACGCGCTGAACCTGGCGACGACGCTTGCGGACATTTACGAGGAGCACGATCTCGATCTGATCCATGCGCACTACGCCGTGCCGCACGCCGCGAGCGCTTTCCTGGCGAAAAAGATTCTCCGCTGCCAGAAGCTCAAGGTCATTACCACGCTGCACGGAACCGACATTACCCTGGTCGGCGCCGATAAGTCGTTCCACCGGGTGATCAAATTCAGCATGGAGGAATCCGACGGCATCACCGCGGTCTCGAATTTCCTCAAACAACGCACGATCAAGGAGTTCGGTATTCAAAAAGATATCCGGGTTATCTACAATTTCGTTGAAACCAAACGCGAGCAGACACGCCCCGACCCGTGTCCCCGGGAAAAGTACGCGCCGAACGGCGAAAAAATTCTCGTGCATGCCTCCAATTTCCGCCCGGTCAAGCGGGTCAGCGATGTGGTTCGGATTTTCGCCAGGGTGCAAGAGGCGGTCCCGGCAAAACTGCTGCTCATCGGCGACGGTCCGGAAAGGCTCTTCGTGCAGCAGCTTGTCAAAGACCTCAACCTGCACGACCACGTCTGGTTTCTCGGACAACACGACAGCATCGAACCGCTGCTGGCGTGCGCCGATGTGTTTATCCTGCCCACGGAACAGGAGAGTTTCGGTCTGGTCGCTTTGGAAGCGCACGCCTGCGGCGTGCCCGTGGTCGGCGCCCGCACCGGCGGCCTGCCCGAGGTGGTGAAGGACGGCGAGACCGGCTTCCTGCTGCCGGTCGGAGAGATTGGGATGATGGCCGCGAAAGTATTGACTTTGCTGACCGACGAGAAGTTGAGTCGCGCGTTTTCGGCGAATGCGCGAGCGCGGGCAGTCAATCACTTCGACCGCGATCTGATCCTGCCGCAGTACGAAGCGTACTACGAGGAGATTCTGAGCAAAAGCTGAACGCAGGAATCTCAGATTTGCCGCAGGGTCATTAACTGAAAAACTTATGAACCGCGAAGACGCTAAGTTCGCAAAATAAAGAGTCGAGCTACTTCGAATATGTGTTTTCTGGTGCAGGTTCGACTTTACCGCACTGAATTATGTGTTGCTGCGTAAAATCAAGCTGGCACCCTTAGTTTATGGCTTAGCCTCCTTGCGGTGAAATTTTGACTGGTACAGGCATAACAAGACGGCTCACTTTGAACCCGTTCCCGGCGCGGTCCATTTCGATCCGCACTCGCCTGATTTTGCTTTTCACCGTGCAGGTTTTAGTCATGACGCTCATCGGCGGCTTCTATCTGAACTGGCGCTTGCAGCAAGCGCTGGAGGCTGAGCTTTCACGCACGCTGCGGCAGTTTGCCCGGACCGCCGCTTTGCAGATAGAGCCGGAGCTGCTGGCGAGTTTGCTGCCGGGAGATGAAACCACGCGCACCTACCGCAATCTGGTTGCGCAACTGGCCGCCTTTCAACAGGCCAGCGGCGCGCGCCGCCTCTACCTCTTCGACCGGAAGAACCGCTCGCTGCTCGACACCCGGGCCACGCCCATCGGGACGGAGCTCGGCTTCATTCCCCTCGCTCCCACCGAAATGAACGCTCTTTTCTCCGGCCAATCCGTCAGTTCCACCCTCTTTTCCGGCAGCGATGGCAAACTCTACAAAGCCGGGTTCGCACCGGTTGCAGACGGTGATTCGGTGGTGGCGGCGCTGGCCGTGGAGGGAAGCGCGCACACCTTCGGGATGCTGCGTACGGTCCGCCGCGACCTCTTGCTGCTGGGTCTGTTCCTGTTCCTGCTGGCGGTTTTCCTGGGACTGGTTTTTTCGCGGAGGCTCACGACTTCCCTGAACCGGCTGAAAGACGCCGCCTCTTCCATTGCGCGCGGCGAGTACAGCGCCGAGATAAACGTGCCCACCCGCGATGAAATCGGATTTCTGGCAAAGACCATGGAAGATATGCGGCAGGCGATCGTTCATCGAGATGCCCGGCAGAAAGCGATGCTGGCCGGTGTGGCGCACGAAATCCGCAATCCGCTGGGCGGCATCGAACTGTTCGCCGGACTGCTCGTCGCTGACCTGGAGGACGAAAAAGCGCGCGAAGAGGCGCAAAAAATTCAGAAGGAAGTCCAAAACCTCAAACGGATTGTCAACGATTTTCTCGACTACGCCAAGCCCCAGAGCGCCAGGAAGGAGGCATGCGAAGTTGGCGATATTTACCGCGAGGTTCTCTCGCTGCTGGCGGGCGAGCTTCAGGGAATAGATTGCCGATTTATTCCCGCCGCCGACATGTGCGCGGTGTTTGCCGACCCTCAGCACCTCAGACAAATCCTCTTAAATCTCGTTAAAAACGCAGCCGAAGCCTTGGCGGGAACCGGAGGAATCGAACTGAACGCAAAGCGCGGCGCTGATTTTGTCGAGTTGACGCTTTCTGACACCGGCCCCGGCATTCCCCCGGACGTTCGCAAGCGCCTGTTCGATCCGTTTTTTACCACGCGCAAAGAGGGATCGGGTCTAGGGCTGGCGATTGCCAAGAGTCTGATCGAGGAAAATGGCGGTGAGATCTGGCTGGTAGAGGGTGCCTCCCGCACGAGTTTCAAGTTCAGACTGCCCACGGCCGAGGTTGGCGAGAAACGGCTTTTGGCGGCAAAACGCTGATCGTCTTTTCCTTGAAAATTGATGATGCGATCATTAGTTTTCAAGGTAATTTGCGGAAATAGCCACTTCGCGGCCTTCCGCGAGACCTACCCTTCTCTGGCGCACGGCGTCGGCGTGATCGTCGCCGCGGTCAGGAAAGTGAGCTGGCTGGATCCGATATTGTAGTCATCCCGTACGACCTGGCCTAACCGTGCGGCAACCCAGATCGCAGTGAGAGAACCGTTGGGAAAAGTGAACATCCTCATCGTCGAAGACAATCAAACCATGCGCGATGGCATGGCGCGGGTTGCGCGGAAGCTCGGCCACAACGTGACCAGTGTTGGCGACGCGGAAACGGCGCTGACTGAGCTCGGTGACAAGCCCTGCGACCTCCTGATTTCTGACTACAAATTGCCCGACAAGAACGGCCTTGAACTGCTCAAAGCGGTCAAAGAGTTATGGCCGGAAATTGAAGTGCTATTGATCACAGCCTTCGGCACCATCGAGCTGGCAGTGGCGGCCATGCAGGAAGGCGCGGCCGATTTCGTCACCAAGCCGTTTTCTCCGGAAGAACTGAGCATCAAACTCAAGCTCCTGGTTGAACGAATCAGGGAGAAGCGGGAGCTGCGGCGGGTCGTCGCTGAGAATCGTTACCTCCGCGATGAGATCGAAGTCCGGTTCAACTGTGGCGAAATCATCGGCGACTCCCCGGTTATGCAGACCGTTTATCGCACCATCGAGAAAGTTGCCCGCGGCGATTCCTCGGTAATTATCTACGGTGAGAGCGGCACCGGCAAAGAGCTCGTCGCCCGCGCCATCCACAAAGCGAGTCCGCGGCGGGGGCAGGCGTTCGTGCGCGTCCACTGTGGCGCACTGGCTGAAGGCGTGCTGGAATCGGAGCTTTTCGGCCACGAACGCGGCGCATTTACCAGCGCGGTCAAGCGCAGGAAAGGACGATTCGAGCTTGCCGACAAGGGCACGATTTTTCTCGACGAGATCGGCGATGTACCACCGGCCACGCAGATCAAATTGCTGCGCGTGCTGCAGGAGCGCCAGTTCGAGCGCGTCGGCGGCGAAGAAACTCTGCATGTGGATGTGCGCGTCATCGCAGCAACCAATAAGAACCTGCGCGAGGAAATCGCCGCGGGCCGCTTCCGCGAGGATCTTTACTACCGGCTCCACATTATTCCGATCGAGCTGCCGCCGCTGCGCGAGCGCAAGGAAGATATTGCGCTGCTGACGAAACATTTCATGCAGCAAATCCGCGCCGAGTTGCACCTGCCGGATCTCACACTGACCGAAGACGCGCAAGCCAAGCTGCTGCAGTACGACTGGCCCGGGAATGTGCGCGAATTCGAGAACATCATCGAACGCGCCGCCGTGTTGTGCGACCAGGGCGTTATCCGTGCCGCAGACCTGCCGTTCGCTGGCACCGGCAGCGCCAGCGTCGATCTGCCCGCCGACTCGCTCGACCTCAACCGTTCTTTGGAGACCGTTGAACGCCAGCTCATCGAAAAAGCGCTGGCCATCACAAACGGCGTCAAGACCGAGGCGGCGCGGTTGCTCGGCATCAAAACCAGCGCTCTGTATTACAAACTGGAAAAGTACGGAATCTCCTGACAGGCATAAGGCGAACGCGGAAAGCGTCTCAGAGTAAAAAGCTGGTGGCATGATTGTTGTTTGAAAGTAGCCAGGGAATTCGGCTATCTAAAAAGGAAATGACATGAACATACGGCGACATTCAACGGTCTTCCAGTGCCTGTGCGGAATCCTGCTTTACGTTTCGCTTGCTTTTTCCCAACCCGGACCGCAACCGACGGTGGAGGTCTACGAACTTAGATTCGAGCAGGCCGTTCACTCTGTCTCCCAGCTACAGGAGCAGGAACAGGCGTTGCGCGCGCAGATACAGCAGAAAGGTGAAACCATTGCCGACTTGAAGTCGAAAGGCAAACCCGGCTATCTGGAACAACAAAAGCTGCAGGCGTTGCTGGAAGCGTCTCAGGAGTTGGGCGAGAAAGTCGCGGCTTTGGAAGCGGAGCTTCGCGACGCAAAAAAAAGCCGAAGCAAAAGGGCGCAGGAACTGCTCCGCCTCTACGACAAGGAAATTGCAGCCAGGCTGGAGAGGGCGCAGGAAAAATCCGTATCAAAGCCGCAAAAGAAAACGCTGCTCAAGCAGATCAAAATCCTGCGGCAAAAGCGCCAACAGGTGCGCGAGGCGGCCGGGATTCAGCCGGTTTCCGACATTGCAGTCAGCGCCCTGTCTATTTCACCGGACGATTCTCCGAGACAGATCAGGCAGAAAGCAGATTTGCTGAAAGACCAGGAAGACAAACTTCGCCGCCTGGCGGAAACACTGGAAGAACGCCGGACAGGCCTGCGCCAGGAGCTGGACCTGCGCACCCGCATGGGCGAGCTGGTGTCGGATCTGGCGCTGTTCGACCAGCAGGACGAAGTGCTGACCGAGGCCTCGACCGCACGTGAGGCCGCCCAGACCGGGCTGACGGACACCGGCCCCAGGGAGCGGGGCCAGATATCCGCTGCCGAGTCAGGTCTGGGACTGGTCGGGCAAAAGGTATTTGATTACGAGACACTTTCGACCGGCCAGCTGGAAGAACTGGTTGCGCGCCTCGCGGGGCAGCGACAGCGCGCAGCCAGCCAGGCCGACAGTTTGGCCGCGCGCGCGAAAGCCTTTTACCAGGCGGCTGAAGAATTCAGGAAACGCTAGACATGGGTTTTCGGAAGCGCTGCCGCGGATAAGGCGAGAGAGAGAAAAACGGATGCCATCCACTCCGCATGATCTTCAGAGTTTGAACCGGAAACCGTGACGCGCCGCCCGCCGAATTTCTTCCTGTTCCTGTTGCTCGTTTGCACCCTCGTGGGCTCATCCGGGTCGGCCGGCGCTCAGGGCCAGACAAAGTGGCGCCTCAAGAGCCGGCTGCAAACCGTGTACGAGTACGACAGCAACGTTGCCGAGGCCGCTGCGGGCGCAGGGGACCAGACCGGCGACTCATCCTTCCGTCTTTCGTTCGAGACTTCAGCAAGCCGGTCAGGCAAAAGATCCCGCCTCGGGTTCAACTACAAAGGCGGGCTGCAAACTTACCGCGGGCAGGCGTCCGACAACAAGTTGATTAACGAGCTCAGCGGCCAGGCCGTGACGAGAATCCATTCGTTCCAACTCGGGATCCGTGGCAGTGGGCGACTCAAGCTCTATCTGAACCAAAACCTCGACTACAGCACCGGCTCGGTGGAAGCGTTCGTGCGCCCGCCTGTGATTCTCGGCTTCGGCAGTGAACTTTCCGCGCAGCGCAGCGGCCTCGACTACCAGACTTTCTCCGATTTTGACTATACGACCTGGCAGCTCCGCTGGGACCTTTCCCGGCGCCTCAGCCGCCGGCTGAACTGGCAGACGAGCCTGTCCGCACGGCGCATCAGTTACACCCGCAGCAGGCTGGAACTCCTTCCCGGGCAGGACGGCATCGTCTTTATCGGAAGGCAGCGCGACAACAGTCGCCAGTTTCGCACAACCCTGAGCTACTCCAGGGGCTTTTTGTGGAATATCGGCTACCTGTTCGAGCGGAACAACTCCAACAGCGCCGGGTTCACCTTTTCGCGGCACCAGGCGAGTCTTTTCTTTGCGGCGAAGCTGGCGCATCGCATTTGGCTGCGCGGCTATGCGGCCGTCGAAGTGAAACGCTATCGCGAAAGCGATCTCGTTCTGCCGGTAGATGCGGATCCGGAAAGGAATGAAAGCAGCTTTTTTATCCTCGATATTTCCAGGGACCTGAACGCCCAGATAACCGCTCTCTTGCGCTTCGCTTATTACGACAACGAGTCCGTTATCCGGGATCGTTTCTATCGCAAAACGCTCCTGACGGTTGGGTTTGATTTTCGTTTCTGATGGAGGACT
>CAZTNL010000146.1:0-7151 GCA_964614885.1 uncultured Calditrichaceae bacterium
GCCATCGTCGGACTGGCCGTTCGCAGCGTCAAGCGACAAATCCAGCAGGAACGGCGTCTTGCGGCTGACGGCAGCCGCATGTGCCTCCGCCGAATATTTTCGGCCCGGCGCGATCGAGAGGGTCACCGGCTTTCCGCCTTCGAGGAAGTCCTCCAGGCTTTTTACCGGCGTTCGCCCCGCCACGTCGATGACGAGGGCAATCTTTCCGCCCGGACGCGAAATATCCTTGTCGCGGCGCAGCGTAACCTCGAGCACCGGCCGGCCATCGAGTCCAACCTCGATGCGTTTTCTGTTGCCGTCCGGATTGGACTGCGCCTGCAACAGCTCTCCACCCAACGCCACAAATCTTGCGGCCAGGGCGGCATAGAGTGGGTCCAGGGAAAGATCCGCGGGCACACGAACGCGTTTATGCAGACTGTCACCACGCACCCAGTCGACCCGGATCCCATATTCGAACAAGACCGGATAGAGCGCAGAGCGAATCTCCCGGCGCTCCTGCTGCGTTGCGGCATGCCAGCCCGTGGTGCGTGCTCCGCCATAATAGGAAACGCCCCACCTGACGGCCACGAGCACGAGCGCACATACCAGGAGCGTCCAAAATGTTTTGACCTTCTTATTCGACATTTTACACCCGCCACTCACAAATAACTGCCATACATTCTACAGGAAAAATGCCTTCAAGTCGCTCCAGGATTGCTCGTTTGAATCCAACTTGAAGTCCTCCCAACGATAAATTGCCCAATCCCCGCTTTCGTCGCGCTCCAGCAGGAAGCTGGCCTGTCCCCGAATCACCCGGCCGAGTCCCTGCGAGTTCTGGCTGTGGGCAATGATAAGCGTGTAGTTCTGCGTCACTTCCGAAGTTGTGGAGGTATCGTTGCGGTTCTGCTCTGAGAACTTCACGCTGATCAGCGAATCGCGCGGCGTCGCCTGAAACATGTGCCCCAGATAGGTGCGCTCGCTTTCAAGGCCCCAGTCCAGGAACGTGCCTGGCCGCGTCGAGGCCACTCCCTGGTCGGCGACAAAAACAAAGCGCCGTACTGAACGGGCGCTATCGACGAAACTGCGTACGTAATTTTCGATGTTGCGTTCCTGAATCGAGTTTGCCAGGTTGATAAACACGATTTCCGGCGATGACGGATTGACGAAGGTCGACGTTGTCCGGTCCGGCGGTTCCGGGGAACGGGTCGAGAACGGATTGGCGCAGGCCCAGGAAAGCACCATTGCCAGGCAAATGCCGCAACCCTGCCTGATTCGCTTGCGTATGTGCGTCGAAAAGAGTATTTTCATGCTGTCCATTTCAGGAGACCCAAACGATGTTTACCCGGCTGCTGTTTCTTTTCACGCTTCTGCCCCTGCTCGAACTCGGTCTGCTGATCAAAGTCGGCGAGCACATCGGCGCTTTGAACACAATTGCCATCGTTCTGCTGACCGGCATTGCAGGCGCCAGCCTGGCCCGCACGCAGGGTTTTCACATCATCAACCGCATTCGCGACGAGCTCTCGCAGGGACACGTGCCCACGGAAAGCCTGCTCGATGGTGTCCTCGTCCTGGCCGGCGGCCTGTTGCTGTTGACGCCGGGCCTGGTTACGGACACGTTTGGCTTTCTGATTCTCATCCCCTTCACCCGCGCTGTTCTCAAAAACTATCTGCGGCGTTATTTCAAATCCAAACTCGACAGCGGAGAATTTACCGCACACTACACCGTCGAAGAGTAGCCAGGTTTCGCGCCCGGTTCCAGTTCAATCCGGATGCGCTTATTTATTTTACCCTTGCTCTTATGTTCCACAACCCTGATCGGCCCGACTTCACGGGTATTGGCCACATGCGTCCCGCCGTCCGCCTGCAGGTCCAGGCCGGAGATCTCCACGGTTCGGACCTGCTGGATACCCTCCGGGAGCAAATTGATCTTCGTGCGAATCAGATCCGGAATCCTGAACGCTTCGTCCCGCGCCAGGACTTGAACGCGAATGGCGCGTTCGGCGGCCACCTCCCGGTTGATCAAATCTTCCACCCTTTCCGCGAAATCGGCTGACATCGAGTCCAGCTCGAAATCCAGGCGGCCGCGACACGGCTCCATGTTGCCGCCGGTTACCTGTGCGCCGAAATCGCGCCAGATGACGCCGCAGAGTATGTGCAGGGCCGTGTGCGTGCGCATGAGCTGGTAGCGCCGGTCCCAGTCGAGTTTGCATTTCACAAATTGCCCCGCCTCCGGCAGCGGGCCGTCCAGCCAGTGCAGAACGTCATCTCCGCGCTTCTTCAATCTCGAAACACGGGCGACGTACCCTTGCGACAGAAACTTGCCGGCATCGGCGGGCTGGCCACCACCGCCGGGGTAGAAGATCGTGCGGTCGAGGATCACGGCGCCCTCCTCTACGGCGAGGACTTTTGCCTTTACCTCCCGCGCATAGCTGTCAGCGTGGTAGATCAACTCGGTCATGCGCCGCTCCTTCCGCTACTGGCGACCAGAACACAAACTTCATGGATGTGCCCTAATCTACGAAATTGCGGGTGAAATTCAAGAGAGAAGTTGATAGCGCAGCAGGCGCCGGCCGGAACGGCACACGACCCGCCCGCAGGATTGGCAATGAGCAACCAGGAAGGAGTGCCGCGCCCGCAAATACCACCGTCTAATTAGTGCGCTGCGTGCTGGTTGCCGCGTTCGCCGGCGTGCACGGCCACGCGCAACCTGTTCTCAGCGGGTGGAATCGGACAGTCGTAACCGGGCTTCCCGTAGGCGCAGGAAGGGTAGTACGCGAGATTGAAATCGACGTCGTACAGTCCGGCCTCGTTTTCCTGAAAATCAAGATAGCGGCCGCCACCGTAGGTCTCTACCCCGCTTGTTGCGTCGGTGAACGGCAGAAACAAATAGCCGGGGTAGCGGCTTTGCACCTCCAGGAGCTTGTACACCTGGAGCGAACAAGGTTCGCCGTTCATGGTGAAATCGAAGTAGCCATACTTGACAGCTTCGCGCACGGAGCCGGTGCTCGTCACCAGTTTGAACGCCGGCTGGTCATCGTACTTGTTGATGCTCAACGTGTAGCGATAGCCCGGATCGGGTGGATAATAGCTCAAACCGGAAAAAGCGCTCTTCTCCGGTTCCGGAATCGGCGAGGTCGCTTCCAGTTTGAACGCCTTGTCTTTGTCGGCGCGGAACTGTTCTATTTGCGAGACATAGGTTGCAGGTTCCGTCCCGGGTTCGGCCTCCGCCTTCTCGGTGTCGGAGGTGCAACCCAACAAATTGAACGCTGCCAGTAGAATGCCACATCGAAGCAAAGTTACCATAGTTCAGGAACCCTTTTTGTGAATGGAACAGCGGGCAAACTCTTTACGGGGAAAACAGCGTACCTTCCGGATTTATTTCAGCGGCCGACCGATCAGCCGCACTTTTCCGGCGAGGGGATCAGGCACAGAAAGCGCAGCGGCTCGCTGCCGGCGTTGACGAACTGGTGGCGTTCGTCCGGCTGCACAAAGATGACGTCGCCGCTGCCGAACGAGCGCTCGGAGTCAGCCCCCTTCAACGTGCCCTGCCCCTCCAGCACGAACACTTCGTGCTCGTAGTTGTGAAAATGAAACGGTGTGTGGCCGCCCGGGGCAACGGTGAACATGCGCATGGCAAAATTTTCCGCGCCCTCCTTCTGCGAGATCAGCAACCGCATGCGTGCGCCGACAGCGCCTTCCATTTCCACAACCGTCTCTTCGATATCCTTATAGCTCCGAACTTCCATGCTGCCTCCAAATTCGTCTCAGTGTGATTTCAGCAACTCTGCACTAATAAAAGCAAACCCATAACGAAGCAAAAACATTTCTCACCGTCGCTGCGACAACCACGAGCGGCCCCAATTGGCGTCTTGCGTTCCGAAGTCCCGCCGGCTCACGGCATCTGCCGGCGCGCAGTAGGTATCGCACCCGCTATCCGTACTCTGGCCGCGCGGCATACGGAATCGGATCCACCAGCCCGGCGCGCTGAAAGCCGCGAAGTCTCAGTGCGCAGCTGTCACACACCCCGCAGGCTTCCACCTCACTCTGGTAGCACGACCAGGTCCGCTCAAACGGCACCTGCAACTCGTAACCCTTGCGGACGATCTCTTCCTTGCTCATAGCGATCAGCGGCGTTTCGATGCCGATATGCGTTTCCGGCCGGGTGCCGAGGTCAATTACGCGCTCGAAGGCGTCGTAAAACACCCGCCGGCAGTCCGGATAGCCCGAGCTGTCCTCTTCCACCGCGCCGATGTAGAGCCGGCCGGCGCCCAGCACCTCTGCCCAGCTTGTGGCAATGGACAGAATGTTGGCATTTCTGAACGGGACGTACGAGCTCGGGATCTCCCCGCTGTCGAGATCGGCCCGGGTTACCGGTATGTCGGCGCTGGTCAGACTCGATCCGCCGATTTTCGCCAGGTGACCGACATCGACCACAAGCTTGTCGGAAACCGCGTAGAACTGCGCGAGCGCCTCAAACGCCTGCAACTCCCGGCGCTCGGTATTCTGGCCGTAGTTCAGATGCAGCAAGGCTACCTTGTGTGACTGGCTCGCAATCGCGATCGTCACGGCGCTGTCGAGGCCACCGCTGGCAAGAACGACGGCAATCTTTTTATCCCGCATGTTCAGTCGAGTCGTTTCAACGGCCATTTGCGGCCGTTGGCCGATTATTCGGTTTGCCCACTTCCGTCCGCAGGGTAGGTGACCCGAACCACCGAATGAATGCCTCCGCGCGCAGTAAACTCGCCCTTGACCTCCATTTTCTTTGGCGCGCAGGCAGCGACCAAATCGTCTATAATCTTGTTGACCAAAGCTTCGTAAAAAATGCCCTGTTCGCGGAATTCGAGAAAATAGTACTTGAGCGACTTGAGCTCCAGACACAATTTGCCCGGCACATATTCGACGGTGACCGTCCCGAAGTCCGGCAGGCCGGTCATCGGGCAGACGGAGGTGTACTCAGGATTGACAATCGTGATCGTGTAATCGCGATCGGGATATTTGTTTTCGAATGTTTCGAGCGGCTTCACGTTTCACACCCGGGTTTCTGTATGTTCCTTATTCCTGGTTACGGCTACGCCGGCACAGGTACGGAAAATAGAGATCGTGCCGGCAAAAATCAAGGCCTATTGCCGCGCCTTTCAGCGCGAGGGGTGTTCGGAAGAGCGAAAGTGCCCCGTCTGAATCGGGGCGTCCTCGCCGGCCAAATCAGGTTTCTTCGGCGCGGGCAGGTGTTCAGCGATAAAATCCTGAAGTCCGTCAACCACCGCCTGCGCCAGTCGTTGCCGAAACGACATGTCCAGGAGCAGCATTTCATCTTCGGGATGGGTTAGAAAGGCGCCTTCGACGAGACACGACAGCATATCGGTCTGGCGCGTGACCACATAGGGCTCGACTTTGCTGCCACCGGTCCGGAGGTCCAGTTGTTGCAAGCGCCGGTAAATTTTTTCAGACAGATCCCCGGACTGCGGGGTGGTGTGGTAGACGCTGGTGCCCCGAAAGCGCAGCGGGTCGACATTGGCGCCAACGGCGTTGTTGTGCAACGAAAGAAAGATATGCGCCCCGGCGCGCCTGGCGAGTGCCACGCGGCTTTGCAGCGTCAGCGTGGAGTCGCTGTTTCGGGTCATGACAACTCGCGCGCCGAGCGCCTCGAGCAGATGGCGCACACGTCGCGCCAGGTCGAGATTTACCCCCTCCTCGCGCAGTCCTGTGGCGCCGGTCACGCCCTCGAACGCGCCGCCGTGCCCAGCATCCACCACCACCCTGAGGCCGGCGAGCGGTTTCGCAACCGTAGGCATCAGCGGCGGCGCCTTGCGAATCGTGAGGCGGAACCCGCCGTCCACGTATTCGGCACGGTAGCCCCACTGCTGCTTCTGGTTCAAATGGAAATCAATTCTCAAAACATCGCCGTGGCGCTGACTTGAAGTCACCTTTCGCAGCGTGGTCCCGTGCGGCGGGTAGTAGACCCACTTTTGCGCCCGCACCGCCCGGTAGAACGAGACTTCCAGGCGGCGCTTGCTGACCGATTGTTTGACGCGAAAGGGCGTCATTGCGCTGACAGCAAGTTGCACCACGAGGCTATCACCAGAGTCTGTGGCGGTCAAATCGCCCACCGACGCGTAAGGATGAGCCGTGCCGGCCGGCAACCGTTTCAGGCTCCCGGACGGCACAAAGAACTCCTCGTCCCTCGCCAGGCGCACGCGCGACATGCCCTCGTCCCACTCAACCACCTCCAGCCGGATGCCGGCCGGCAACTCGAACACGGTCTCGCCGTCGATCTTTTTGCGCAGAAAGTTGGTGCTGTCCGTCGTCACCGCGATCATCGGCATGTTGACCGGAATAACATGCACCCTTCCGGGCGCTCGAAAACGAAAAACGTGGCCGTCGCGTCCGGTAAATCGAATAGCTATCGGCAGCGGCTCCTCGGGATGCAGTTCTCGCGGCAAATGCACTTCGCCCCGGTAGACGCCCCGCCGGCCGCCAGCCTTTCGCGGTGAAAGTTCCCGCAGGGCAGAACGCGTCAATCCTGCCAGCGTTGCCTTCGCGCGCCCACCCGGGCTGCCGCGAAATTCAACCCGCAGCGCCCGCCCGGCTTTGATAAACACATCTGCGGCCGGCGTGATGCTCGAGGCGTCAACAGCGGTCGGCCGGGGGGGATAGTCGGGCACGGGAGCCTCCCGGTAGAGATGAAGCGTATCGCGAACCACTCCCAACGGGTCTCGGGCGCTGAAGACGATCGAATTCCATCCAGGCTTCATATCCGCCAGCCCGACGAAAGCCCCCGACGGGTAGACAAACACCTTCCTGCCCTGCACCCGCACGGTCGAATTGACCCCGGCTGAGCCGGCGAAGCGCACACGGGCAAAATTGAGGGTATCGCCCTCCTGCGGAAATACCAGGCGCAGCCGTTCCGCACCGGAGGGACCCGCGGCGCCGGCCGGGGCGGTCGATACAAGAAGGACCAGACACAATGTAGCTGCCAGTTTCATTTCCAGGGCTGCTCTCCCGCAGCGACCGTGAGGGATTGGTGAACAAAAAGCAAAACGTTGAGCCTCTTTATAGTATCGTCCACTCAATATACCTGATTTAGGCCAAAACGCAAAAAAAATCCCCAGGCCAAGGCCTGGGGATTTCGAGGAGGAAGGGTAAAATAGGAGGTTACCATTTACCTTCCAGGG
>CAZTNL010000147.1:0-5884 GCA_964614885.1 uncultured Calditrichaceae bacterium
ATGCCGGGCACCAGCAGGTTTTTGAGGCTCGACTCGACGCTGCGGACAAACTTCCTCAGACGTCGCTTGCCGAGCGGCATCTTGCCGGTCAAGCGCCAAATTTCGTCCTTGATTCGGTTGTAGTGCGGGTGAGTCGTCAGCTCGGTAAGATACCGGGAAATGGCGCCGACGTTTGGAGAAATCGACATTTGGTTGTCGTTGAGAACCACGAGAAGGTTCTTGTTCAGGCTGCCGGCATTGTTCAGCGCTTCATAGGCCAGGCCGCCGGTGAGCGCACCGTCACCGATCACGGCAACGACTTTGTTGTTCTGCCCCTGTAAATCGCGGGCAACGGCAAAGCCAAGCGCCGCAGAAATCGAGGTGCTCGCGTGACCGGCGCCAAAACTATCGTAGGGGCTCTCGGTCCGCTTCAGGAAACCGCTCAGCCCTTTATACTGGCGGATCGTTTTCAGTTCCTCCCGCCTGCCCGTCAGGATTTTGTGCACATACCCCTGATGGCCCACATCCCAAACAATTTTATCTTCAGGCATATCATAAACGTAGTGCAGGGCCGTGGTCAGCTCAACCACGCCGAGGCTCGACGCAAAATGACCTCCGACGCTGGTTACGACTTCGACGAAATAGCGCCGGATTTCGTCGCACAACTGGACGAGTTCATCAATGGAGAGATGTTTAAGATCAGCGGGTGAGTTTATCTTCGGTAGCAGTTCCAGCATGCGCGTTGTTCTTTCCTTAAATAACTAGGCATAGCTTACGGCTTTTGTCTCGCGAATGACGGTGACCTTGATCTGGCCGGGATATTCGAGATCGGATTCAATCTTGCGCGCGATATCATTCGCGAGCAGGTTTGCCTGCGCGTCGCTCACCTTCTCCGGCTGGACGATGACACGAACTTCCCGTCCGGCGGAAATGGCGTAGGCCTTGCTGACCAGATCAAACGAGTCAGCGACTTTTTCCAGGCTCTCGATGCGGCGGATGTACCCGTCGAGTGTGTCACGTCTGGCTCCGGGGCGCGCGCCCGATATCGAATCGGCGCAGGCAACCAAAACCGAAATGAGGGATATCTTGGGCTCGTCTTCGTGGTGTGAGCCGATTGCGTTCATCACCACCGGATTTTCCTTGAACTTCTTTGCTATTTCCAGACCGATTTGAACATGTGTCCCCTCCTGCTCCTGACTCATCGCTTTGCCGATATCATGCAGCAGACCGGCTCGTTTGGCCAGTTTCACATCGAGTTTCAATTCCGCGGCCATCGCGCCGGCCAGAGTGGCGACCTCTTCGGAGTGACGCAGCACATTCTGCCCGTAGCTGCTGCGAAACTTGAGCCGGCCGAGTATCCGAATCATGTCGGGATGTACGCGGCCCACGCCGACACGCGCTACGGTTTCGTTGCCGGCGCGCCAGATGGTTCGGTCCACTTCTTTTTCCGCGCTGCGAACGAGTTCTTCGATTTTTTGAGGGTGTACGCGGTTGTTCAAGATGATCTTGCCGAGCGCCAGTCTGGCAACCTCCCGCCGTACCGGATCAAAAGCAGACAGAACCACGGCCTCGGGAGTGTCGTCGACGATGACTTTGACGCCCGTAGCCTGCTCAAACGCCTTAATGTTGCGGCCGTCCCTGCCGATGATGCGTCCTTTCAAATCCTCTGAAGGCAGCGGCACAACCGATACCGTTGTTTCAACGCAATGATCCGCGGCGTTCTTTTCGATCGCCATGGTAATGATTTTCTTGGCATCGCGGGTGGCGTTATCTTTGGCCTTGTCGATATACCGTTTGTAGTAGGTGGCGGCCTCTGATTTGTATTCGTTTTGCAGATTCTGCAGCAATCTTTCCTTGGCCTCTTCAAGGCTGATTTGCGCGATGCGCGACAGAGCTGCGTTTTGCTCTTGCAGCACACGCCGCAGTTTCTCTTCCTTGGTGTGCAGTGCCTCCCGTTTTTCCTCGAGCTCACGCTCACGTGAACGGAGACCGCTTTCCTGCTGGCCAAGCTCGTTTTCGCGGTGTGCGAGCTTCTTTTCCTTGCTGCTCAGCTCTCCTTCAATCTGCTCGATTTTTCGCTGCCGGGCCTTGAGCTTTTCCCCTTGTTCATCGCGCCGTTTGAACCAGTCTTCTTTCGCCTGCAGAATCTTCTTCTGTTTGATTCTCTCGGCATTGCGCACGGCTTCCGCCTCAATCTCGCGTGCCTGTTCGCGGGCGCTTTGAATCTTGGTGCGGGAAAACAGGTAAGCGCCAAGCCAGCCGAGGGCGGTGAAACCGAAGGCGCCGACAATCATCAGTGGGATATTTCCTGATAGTTCCATACTTAGCGGCCTGGCCTAGTACCAGGTCTTGACCTCCTCGTGCGTAGATTGGTGCGCCGGCGCCTGATTCGCGGGTAGCACCAGATACCTGCCGATGACACCGGCCATCACCTCCATGTTGGCCTTCACCTTGTTGCCGGCGCAGTCCGGGTTGGACCAGATGCACTCAACGCCTTTGCAGTAATCGAGGCGCAGGTCGCACCCTTGCTGGCGCTGATACGCCGAAGACGAAATCATCTGGCGCGTCACGTCTTCCCGTACAAAATTACCGCGCTGCGTCAGGCAGTGCAACTCAACCAGCTTGTCCCAAAGGAATGCATGAGCAGCCACCAACTGACCGATGCTCAACGCATCGAGAAGCGGCCGCAGCGGCTTTCGGTTCAGCAGCGCCAGGATAATTCCCAGCCTGTGACTCAACCGTAATTGATGGTCTTTCGGGTCACTCATGTTCGGTGTCTCATACATAGGGTTCAATATACTCACTCGACGTAATAAAATCAAGCGCATTCAAACGGCGGCGAAAACAGCCCGCCCTCTTCCCTTTAGCGGAGCGCTTTGTTGCTGCAAATTTCCGGCCAGCCGGCGCGCATGGTCAACGTTCAATTAAGCGAGCGCTCAAAGCCCAGGCTCAGCTCATCGCGAATCGGAATTCGATCGCGAAAACTTTCATTTATCTTGTGGGTAAAACGGATCTCCACCTCTCCAAGCGTCCAGCAAAAGAGCGTGCCCGGTACGGACGATTTGAAGTCAACGGTAAAATACCCCTTCGGATATGCCCCGATGGCAACGATCCGCCGCGACCAAGTCTCAAGAATATCGCTGGTACGCGTTTCGAATTCCGGCTCCCAGTCATCGGAATCCGCCTCCGGGTCTACGCCGAACTGTTTTCTGGCCGCGTCCAGCGCGGCGATGGCTTCCTCGGTAACGCTTATCACTTCCGGTAGCGTGGCGTTCGCCTCGTTGAGCGAGAAACTGCGAAAGCCATCGTCCCCATCATACAAATTCATTGCTGCCCCCGGTCTGACACGCTCGCACCCCTCTAATGCCCGGTACGGGCCGGGCCTCAGTCAAAGGCCGGCATCCCGGTGATGGCCGAACCCAGGATGAGCGTGTGAATATCATGCGTGCCTTCATAGGTGAGCACGGTCTCCAGATTGCAAAGATGCCGCATCGCCTGATAGTCATCGAGGATGCCGTTGGCGCCAAGCACCTGCCTCGCCAGCCGGGCACTTTCCAGCGCCATGTGCACATTGTTTCGCTTGGCCAGTGAGACTTGTGCCGCTGAGGCCTTGCCGGCTTCCTTCAACCGGCCGAGCTGCAACACGAGCAGCTGCCCTTTGGTGATCTCGCTGAGCATGAAAACCAGCTTCTCCTGCACCAGCTGGTGCGACGCGATAGGCTTTCCGGAAAACTGAATGCGTCCCTTGGCGTAGTTGACCGCTTCGTCGTAGCAGGCCATGGCAGCGCCGAGCGCTCCCCATGCGATACCGTAGCGGGCTTGTGTCAGACACATCAGCGGATTCTTCAAGCTCGTGGTCTTCGGCAGCACGTTTTCCGCCGGGATGAGGCAATTCTCGAAAAGCAACTCCGCCGTGTCCGAGGCCCGCAGCGACAGTTTACCGTGCATGCCCTTCGCTTCGAAACCGGCGGTCCCCTTCTCGACGAGAAAACCGCGAATGCTCTCTTCCGTCCGCGCCCAAACCACGGCAATATCCGCGAGCGTGCCGTTGGTAATCCACATTTTGGCGCCATTCAGCAACCAGCCGTCCCCCTTCTTTTCTGCCCGTGTACGCATCCCTGCGGGATTGCTGCCAAAATCCGGTTCGGTCAGACCGAAACACCCGACCGCCTCGCCGGCGGCCAGCCGCGGCAGCCATTCCTGTTTTTGCTTCTCGGAGCCGAAGGTGTGAATCGGATACATCACCAGGCTGCCCTGCACCGAAGCAAAACTGCGCAACCCGCTGTCGCCGCGTTCGAGCTCCTGGTTGATAAGCCCGTAGGCAACCGCACCCAGTCCGGCACAGCCGTAGCCTTCGAGATTCGGACCCAGCAGGTCAAGCTCGCCGATCCTTGGAATGAGTTGCCGGGGAAACTCACCTTTGCGGTAGAATTCCCGAACCAGCGGCATAAACTCATTCTCGACAAATTCCCGCACAGTGCTCCGGGTCAGCCGCTCTTCGTCGCTAAGAAGCTCGTCGATTTGATAGAAATCCAGACTTTGATAGTTTGCCATTGACAGAGATCCTCAGGTTAACTTATTTTTCGTTGAGTTCGTCGCCGAAAAGAGTGTTGGCTGTGGCGCCTGTGATAACAGCATCGACCAGGTCGCCGGCCGCAAACCGGCCTTTCTTCAAAACGACGATCTTGTTGCCATCTGTGCGTCCCATCCACTCCTCGTCCGACTTTCTGCTGGGCCCCTCAATGAGCACACGGTGCACCTTCCCGATTTCAGCCTGATTCCGTTTCAGAGAGATACGCTTCTGTAAATCGAACAGGCGCACAATGCGTTCGGTCTTCGCTTCTTCGGAGACATCATCGGCGTGCTTGCGGTAAGCGATCGTGTTCTTGCGCTCCGAATATTTGAACATGAAGGCAGAGTCGAATTCAACCGCTCGCATCACCTCGCAGGTCTCCTCGAACTCAGCGTTGGTTTCAGAGGGAAATCCAACGATGATGTCTGTGGAGAGAGCCACGTTGGGTACGGTTTCACGGATTTCCTCGACCAGGGCGAGAAAACCCTCGCGCGTGTAGGTCCTGGCCATCAGTTCCAGGACCCGGTTGCTGCCCGCCTGCAACGGGAGGTGGATGTGACTGCAGATTTTCTGGTTGTGCGCCATCACATCGAGGAGCTTTGCCGGAAAATCCTTCGGGTGCGGTGAGGTGAAACGCACGCGCTCTATGCCATCGACAGCTGCGACCGCTTCCATGAGGTCGGCGAAATCCGCGCCGTTGGTGCGATAGGAGTTGACATTCTGCCCGAGGAGCGTGACCTGCTTGAAGCCGTCCCGGGCCAACTGTTCACTTTCCCGCACGACGCTCTCCAGAGTTCGGCTGCGTTCTCGGCCGCGCGTGTACGGCACAACGCAAAAGGTGCAAAAATTATCGCATCCGCGCATGACCGCCAACCAGGCATTGACGCCCGGCACGCGTTTCGGATAGACATCGCCATAGTCTTCAAATTCCGACAAACTGAAATCCGCGGCGCGTTCGCCGGTCGCCAGCACCGAATCGATCATGCCGGGCAGGCGTTTGTAGCTGTCAGGGCCGGCGAAAATATCGACGAGATTTCCGCTGCGGTCGAGGTCGCCGCGCAGGTTCTGCGACATGCACCCGAGCAGGCCAACCACCAGCTTCTTGTTCTTCTGCTTCAGATGTTTGAGTTCGCCCAGCCTGCCATAGATTTTGGAATGAGCGTTTTCGCGGATGGCACACGTGTTCAGGAAGATCACCTCAGCATCCGCTTCCCGGCTGGTGAATTCGTACGACTCGTTCGCCAGGATGCTCTTCACCAGCTCGGTGTCGTACTCGTTCATCTGGCAACCGTAGGTTTCTATATAGACTTTTTTCATTACTTAACTTTCAAA